>JAHHSB010000143.1 GCA_020025415.1 Oscillibacter sp.
GCGCGTCGGCGGCGTGATCGAACGCGTGGAGTGGGTGAGGTAACGGCATGCTCAATCAGATCGTCAACCGCCTCCAGGGGCAGGTGCGGGTGCGGGTGGAGTCGGGCTTTCCCGAGCGGGTGATCAACCTGTGCAGCGCCAGGAATCTGGCCTTCTGGGATCTGCGCTGGGAGAGCCCAGGGGTGTTCACCTGCACGCTCTCCCGGCAGGATTATTACCGGATGCGGCGGGCGGCCAAAAAGCTGGAATGTACGCTGCGGGTGGAGAAAAAGGAGGGCGTGCCCTTTTTCCTGGGGCGCTTCCGCCGCCGGCAGGCGCTGCTTTTGGGGCTGGCCCTGTGCGGCTGCGCGCTGCTGCTGGGCTCCTTTTTCATCTGGGATTTCCACATCGAGGGCAACGTGAGTGTTCCCGACGAGGAAATCCTGCGGGCGCTGGAGCGCAACGGCGTCTGCATCGGTACCTACGGCTTGTCCGTGGACGGGGAGGACCTGCGTAACCACATCCTGCTGGAGATCCCGGAGCTGTCCTGGATCACGGTGAATGTCTCCGGCTTCCGGGCCCATGTGCAGGTGCGGGACCGGGTCCAGGCGCCGGAGCTGGCGGATAACAGCACCCCCACCAATTTGGTGGCCCGGCGGGCGGGGCTGGTGCTGGAGATCGAGACCTTGGCCGGGGAGAAGCTGGTGCTGCCCGGCACCACTGTGGAAGAGGGGCAGATCCTCATCTCCGGCGTGTCGGACAGCGACACGGTGGGGGCGATATTCTCGGCGGGGATGGGCTCCGTCTGGGCACGCACCTGGTACCAGCTGGAGACCCGTATTCCCCTGACGGACAGCCGCAAGGTCGATACGGGGAAGGAAAAAACCGGCCTTTCCCTGATTTTCGGTACCCACCGGATAAAATTCTATGGAAACCCTAGCCGGAGTGGGGAAAAGTATGATAAAATAGCACAAAAAACAAGACTGTCTCTGTTCGGCCTCCCCCTGCCCATTGCAGTGGAGAAGGAGACCTACCGCTTTTATGAAACGGAGGAGAGAGCCCTGGATCCGGCGGCGGCGGAGGCCCGGGGAGAGGAGATCCTTACGGATTATCTGTACACGCTGCTGGCTGCCGATGGGGAGGTGCGCTCCACCCTTTGCACCTCCCGGAAAGACGGGGATGTCCTGACGGTCACGCTGCCGGCGGAGTGCCGGGAGCAGATCGGCGTCAGTGTCCCTGTGTATACGGAAACAGATGAGACGGCGGAGCAGGAAGAGGCGCCCGCCGAAAACGGGAGTTGATGGTACTTTGGAACAACGCATCAGTATTGAGCGATTGGAGCAGGCGGTGAATATCTTCGGATCCTTCGACGAGAACATCCGCCTGATTGAACAGGAATTTTCCGTCTCGGTGGTGAACCGGGACGGGGAGCTGCGGGTCAACGGTGAACCGGAGGGCGTGATGCTGGCCGGCAAGGCCATCGGCGCGCTGCTGACCCTCTCCTCCCGGGGGGAGGCCATCGGCGAGCAGAACGTGCGCTATGTCATCGGGCTGGTCCGCTCGGGCAAGGAGGCCCAGATCAGCGAGCTGACCCAGGATGTGCTGTGCATCACCGCCAAGGGCCGCCCGGTGAAGCCCAAGACCATCGGGCAGAAGGAATATATCCAGTCGGTCCTCCACAACACGGTGACCATTGGCGTGGGTCCCGCCGGCACGGGAAAGACGTATCTGGCGGTGGCCGCCGCCGTGCAGGCCTTCCGGGACAAGCAGGTCAACCGCATCATCCTTACCCGCCCGGCGGTGGAGGCGGGGGAGCGGCTGGGCTTTTTGCCCGGCGACCTGCAGAGCAAGGTGGACCCCTACCTGCGCCCGCTGTATGACGCTCTGTTCGATATGCTGGGGGCAGAGACCTATCAGAAATATCTGGAGCGAGGCAACATCGAGGTGGCGCCCCTGGCCTATATGCGCGGCCGCACGCTGGATGACAGCTTCATTATTCTCGACGAGGCACAAAACACCTCCCGGGAACAGATGAAGATGTTCCTGACCCGCCTGGGCTTCGGCTCCAAGATCGTCATCACCGGCGACACCACCCAGATCGACCTGCCGCCGGACAAGATCTCCGGACTGAAGGAGGCCATGCGGGTGCTGCGGAATGTGGAGGGCATCGGCGTGTGCCAGCTGACCAACGCGGACGTGGTGCGCCATGTGATGGTGCAGCGGATCGTGGAGGCCTATGAGAAATATGAACAGAGAAAACAGCCCGCAAGCGGCGGAAAGGGGCGGAGGGAATGAACCGCTCCATCATAGACGCCGTGGCGCTGATCCTGGGGAAGCAGAGCGAGGAGGTCATCCGGGTGCTCTATTTTGGCGCGGAAATTGTACTGCCGCCAACCTTCTGCGTGCCTTTTTTACCAGTATGATGTGGCCGGTGCAGCTCAGGGCGATGGCTATCGGGAGAAATACGGGACGGGCTACCAGGGCAGACGCGGCTATGATGGGATCCGCAAAGCGCTGGAGAGTACGGACTTTTCCGCACTGACAGAACCGGAGCGGCTGGGAGAACAGCTGCGGCCGGGTGGATCTGTCCGCGCTGGGCCGGATGAAGAAACGGACGGACCGGCCGTTCCGTTGCGTGACGGAGGAAGAACTGTTGGGGCTGCCTCCGCAGCTGGAGCTTTGGCTGGATGACGACTCGTTGGAAAAAGAGTGGGAGGAGTAAAGATGAAACGACATTATATCCCTATAACGGCGGATGTGCCCGGCATCAGCGAAGACCGGCGGGCGTTGATCCGCAAGGTCATCCGCACTGCCCTGGCGGCGGAGGGGGTGGACTTTCCCTGCGAGGTGGACGTGCGCATCAGCGATGATGCCCAAATCCACGAGATCAACCGGCAGATGCGCCAGGTGGACCGGGCAACGGACGTGCTGAGCTTTCCTGCGTTGGACCTGACGCCGGGCCTGCTCCCCGTGCCGGAGGAGGACGCCGACCCAGGCACCGGCCTGGTGCCCCTGGGGGACATGGTGATCTCCTGGGAGCATGTGGTAGCCCAGGCCAAAGAATACGGCCACTCCAACCGCCGGGAGCTTTCTTATCTGGTGGTCCACTCGGTACTCCACCTTTTGGGCTACGACCATCTGGACGAGGGGCCCCAGAAAGCGCAGATGCGGGCGCGAGAGGAGGCCATCCTCTCGGAGCTGGGTATCAGCCGCTGACCCGACGCCTGGGGATGCACTGCCCAAGGGGGCGGGGCATAGACTATCCCGAGGTGAGTGGGATATGGAACTGTTGCAGGATGGATTGATTGCCTTTTTCTCCGCCGTGGGACTGACGGCCTGCGTGT
>JAHHSB010000144.1 GCA_020025415.1 Oscillibacter sp.
TCGTGTTCGGAAAATTTCTCAACTGCGGTCAAACCTGCGTGGCTCCGGACTATGTCCTGTGCCATGCGTCCCTGGCAGAGCCCCTGACCCGTGCCCTGACAGCGGAGATCCGCCGCCAGTATGGCCTGCACCCCCTGGACAACCCCTCCTACGGCCGGATTGTCAATGAAAAGCATTTTTACCGCCTGCTGGGGCTTATGGATCAGTCCAAGGTGGTCTGTGGCGGGGAGTCAGACCCGGCCTCGCTGCGCATCGCGCCCACCGTGATGACCGATGTGGACTGGGCCGCGCCGGTGATGGAAGATGAAATCTTCGGCCCCATCCTGCCCGTGCTGCGCTATACCAGCCTGCCCCGGGCGGTGGAAAAGCTCAACAGCCTGCCCACGCCCTTGGCCCTCTACTTCTTCTCGGAGGACCGGCAGCGGATCGCCTACGTCACCGAGCGGGCCCGCTTCGGCGGCGGCTGCATCAACGATACCCTCATCCACCTGGCTACCAGTGCCATGGGCTTCGGCGGCTGCGGAGAAAGCGGCATGGGCGCCTATCATGGCCGCCGGGGATTTGATACCTTCAGCCACCTCAAAAGCATCGTGGATAAAAAGACCTTCCTGGACCTGCCCCTGCGCTACCAGCCCTATACGTCCCTGAAAGATGCCCTGATTCACTGTATCCTTCGCTGAGTTCCGGCTCCGCCCGTCCCCGCCCCCTGCGCAAAAGAAGCGGCGCCCCAAATGGGGCGCCGCTTCTTTTGTATTCTCGTTCCCCGGCTTACAGCTTGCGCAGCGCATCCACCAGGGCAGTCTTTTCCGTGGTCTTGTCGTCTTTCATCTTGATGATCTGAGCGGGGCAACCTGCCACCACGGCGTTGTCCGGCACATCCTCCACCACCACGGCGCCGGCCGCCACCACGGCGTTCCGGCCCACGTGGACGCCCTCGATCACCACAGCATTGGCGCCAATGAGCACGTCGTCCTCCACGATCACGGGAGTGGCAGAGGCAGGCTCCACCACGCCGGCCAGCACTGCGCCGGCGCCGATGTGGCTGTGCTTGCCCACCATGGCCCGGCCGCCCAGCACCGCGCCCATGTCGATCATGGTGCCCGCACCCACCACGGCGCCGATGTTGATGATGGCTCCCATCATGATCACCGCGTTCTCGCCGATCTCCACCTTCTCGCGGATGATAGCGCCCGGCTCGATGCGGGCCTTCAGGCCCTTGGTGTCCAGCAGGGGCACGCCGGAGTTGCACCGATCGCTCTCGATCTCCAGATCGGTGATCTTGTGGGCGTTGGCCTCCACAATGGGCCCCAGCTCGTTCCAGTCGCCAAAGACGATTCTGCTCTCGCCGCTGCCAAAGACCTTGGCCGAGCCGAAGTCTACCGGAGCGCTGAGGTTGACATACAGTTTTACCGGGGTCTTCTTGGGGGAATTGCTGATATAGTCAATGATCTCCTGTGCGTTCATCGTTTCACTCTCCAAACAAGATTTTCTGCAGGTCGTATACGCCGGCGGGCTTTCCCGCCAGCAGCCGGGCCATGTGCAGCGCGCCGATGACGAATATCTGCCGGCTGGCGGCCTTGTGGGTAATCTCCAGCTCCTCGTCAGGGCCGAAGAAGTGGACGCTGTGCTCCCCGGCCACGGTGCCGCCCCGCAGGGCGTGGATGCCGATCTCGTCCTTGCTCCGGGCGCCGCAGTTGCCCTCCCGCCCGTAGACAGGGCGGAGCTTCCCCTCCGGGTCGATGGCCTGGAGCAGCAGCTTGGCAGTGCCGCTGGGGGCGTCCACCTTCTGGTTGTGGTGAGTCTCCACGATCTCGATGTCGAAGTCCGCCTTCAGCGTGTCGGAGATTTGGGACAGCACCCGGCAAAAAACCGCCACACCCACGGAGTAGTTTGCGCTCCAGAGAACGGGGGCCACTCTGCCCAGGCTCAGGAGCTTTTGCTTCTGCTCAGGGGCGTAGCCGGTAGTGCCGGAGACCAGGGCCGTGCCGGTGCTGCGGACATAACCGCACACCGCGTCCAGGGAAGCGGGATTGGAAAAGTCGATCACCACATCCGCCACTCTCCCCAAAGAGGCCAGCTGGTCGATGTTGTGCACGTCAAAAGAGGCCACGATCTCGTCGCCAGCAGCCTGGGCGGTCTGGGCGATCAGGCTGCCCATGCGGCCCTGTCCGATGAGTACGAATTTCACAGCAGCCCCGCCTCCTTCATGGTCGCCTGCAGGATGGCGGCATTGGCCTCAGACATCTCGCACAGCGGCAGGCGCATGGGGCCGCAATGCAGGCCCATCATGTTCATGGCGGTCTTCACGGGGATGGGGTTGACCTCCAGGAACAGGTGGTTCATCAGCTTGAGATACTTCAGGTGGTTGGCCAGGGCCTGCTCCTGCCGGCCGCCCAGATAGTCTTCCACGATCTGGTGACACATCTCGGGCATCACGTTGGCGTATACGGAGATCACGCCGCTGCCGCCAATGCTCATCAGGGGGATGGTGATGTCGTCATTGCCGGAGTACAGGGCAAAGTCCGGCCCGATGCAGTGGGCGATCTTCATGGCATAGCCGATGTCGCCGGAGGCCTCCTTGATGGCAGCCACATTGGGGTGCTTGGCCAGCCGCTCCACCACGCTCACGGGAATGGAGCAGCCCGTCCGCCCGGGAACGTTGTAGAGGATGCAGGGGATGTTCACCGCGTCAGCCACGGTGGCAAAGTGGCGGTACATGCCCTCGGCGTTGGCCTTGTTGTAGTACGGGGAGATCAGCAGCAGCCCGTCGGCGCCCATGCGCTCATAGCGCAGGCTTTTCTCCTTCATGGTTGCAGTGCAGTTGGAGCCGCTGCCCACGATCACCGGCACCCGACCGTTGACCACCCGAATGGTGTGCTCGGCCACGGCGTCGTCCTCCTCATGGGTCATGGTCGCGGACTCGCCGGTGGTGCCCAGGGTGAGAATGGCGTCCGTATGTCCGGCGATCTGCCGCTCGATCAGCTCGGTCAGCACCTCGAAATTCACGCTGCCATC
Organism: Oscillibacter sp.; assembly: GCA_020025415.1. Classification (GTDB taxonomy): domain Bacteria; phylum Bacillota; class Clostridia; order Oscillospirales; family Oscillospiraceae; genus Oscillibacter. The sequence goes on from JAHHSB010000144.1 coordinate 3,016, forward strand.
TTCATGGAACGGCGTCACCATGGCCACGATGGAACCCTTTACATTCTGAAACTTCATTTGCGTGCCCTCCATTTTTTCGGTTTGAAATGAAAAAACGGTAGAGGCGTGCCTCTACCGACTCGGTTTCCGCGCCCAGGCACGGGTTCCTCCTCTAAGCAGATAGCGCCCCTGCGGCGTCCGCCGCAGACAGTCCCGTGGATCTTCTCCCCGGGCCCACCCCATGGCCATACCTGACCATAGAGTTCGGCGGACTTGCTTCCCTCTGCGATCACTGCCCGTCGGCTCCCGCAGCATCGTCTCCTC
>JAHHSB010000145.1 GCA_020025415.1 Oscillibacter sp.
GGGTGCAGAAAAGGTCACCGACGCCAATGGCAACACCGATGTGAAGAGCTTTTCCGAGACCAGGCGTCTTTTTGAATGGGGCTTTAACAACTTTGCCTGGCAGACCGTGCTCACGCCCAACGATATGATCGGCGAAGTGCCGGTCACCCTCTCCCGGGAGGCCGAGCAGGTCACCGCCCATCCTGCCGAGGAGGTCAAGGCCCTGCTGCCCAAAAACATCTCCGCAGACGAGCTGGAGCGGGAAGTTACGCTGAAGGAAAAGTCCGTGGCGGCGCCCATTGCCGAGGGGGACACCCTGGGCAATGTATCGTTGTCTTATGGCGACACGGTATATGCCACCGTCCCCATTGTTGCCCTTAACAGTGTGTCCGCCTCCCGGCTGCTGACCATTTGGGATCATATCCAGCAGTTCTTCTCCAAGACCATTGTGCGGGTAATCGGGATCATTCTCCTGGTGCTGATCGTTTTGTTCATCATCTGGAAGCTGACTATGGGCCGGCGGCGGTATCGCTACGGCCGCTCCGTCCAGCGCCCCAGCGGCGGATATCGCGGCCGCCGCAGACGGCGCTGAGCCATTCGCCCTGTAAAAGACCTCCCCGCTGAAAGATATCTTTCAGCGGGGAGGTCTTTTTGATCACTTTACCACATAGGGTGGCCATCCCTGGGATGATAGCCCGTGTCCACGGGTACGCCGTTGGAGGAATCCAGAAACTCCACAAATTTCAGGGAATAAAAGTCTCCGGAGATGTAGCGCTGCTGGTCAGGCTGGAAAATCACCAGATAGTCATTGCCCACACTGTGAAGGATTCCCTCCCAAGAGACGGGATTCTGCGTGCCGATCAGATAGGTCAGCACCACATAGTGCCCCAGGTTCTGGGCCAGCAGGCCTTTGAGTGATCCCTGGAACACCTCTTCCCGGTTGATGGGCGCCTGGATTGCCTGCTGGGACAGGTTGCTGGACATTTGCAGCTGCCCAGTGGGTGCGGCCGGAGGCGTCAGATGGGCGGACGGGTTGACCATGCCGGCCGGCTCGATGGCTGTAACAGCGTTCTTTTGATGCATCATGTGGTTCTTTTGATCCAGCATCTCGTCGGCCCGATAGGGTCCCTCTGCCATTTTATTTTCAGGTGCTTTCACTTCTCCAGTCCAATCCTGCTGGTAGGGCGCAGCGGATCTGGCGGATCCCTGCGGAGCGGCGTTCATGCCGCCGGTCAAATTCTGGTACATAAAACACCTCTTCAAGTCTTGTAATAAGCGTTGGTTGGATTATAAAAGCAATGGTCGCCGATCCTTGTCTGCCAGTATCCCACCTTCGAAGGGAAGTTGGGCCGGCACTCGGGACCAAAGGGGTTGTAAAACCACAGCGACTCCGCCACATCTGGCAGCCGGTTTCCGGCGATCGCCCAGTCGGCAATGTCATAATGAATTTGTTCCGGCCGCATATTGTAAATATTCTGGGGATTGTAAACCCCGTTTTCGGTTTCACTTGCACAGACGAACTGATAGGGCTGAAAAATGATATTGCGTATGCTGCCCTGTCCTACCCGGGCATATTCCCCGCCTGAGGCCTCTACCCGGTTCATGACCACGCCAGCAACAGCTTTCATGCCCCTTTCTCCCTCTCCGCCCGCCTCACATTGGATGAGCCGCGACAGCAGCTCCCGGTCGGAAAATGCCATGTTGTATCCTCCTCACTTCCTTTGCTGCCTCATCTTATGCAAAAAAGCAGCCGCCTGTGCAGGCGGCTGCTTTTTTCCGTTTCCGGTGGAAGCGGGACATATTATTTTTCGGAGCCGGTTTTTCTTTTCCTCTCAACGCCGCTGGTTCTCCTCCATGGCCCTGGAGAACATCTCCTCCGTCTGGCGGATGGAATTTTCGATGGAATAGCGTTCCGCCTGCTGGGCATAGCGGCGCTCCATCTCCCGGCGCTCATCGGGATGCTCGATCCACCAGTCAATCTTCCGGCTCAAGGCGTCGCTGTCCCCCGCGGGGAACAAGCTGCGCTCATCCAGGGCAAACTGGGGCGTGGCGCTGCGAGGCGACTGGGCGATCACCGGCACCAGGCCGCAGGCGAAGGCCTCCATGCAGCTCATGGCCTCGATCTCCGCATCGGATGTGTGCACATACAGGTCGCACTGCGAGAGGATCTCAATCAGGCGCTCCGGCGTGTAGAACTGCATGACCACAGGATTGTGCAATTTTTCAGACAATTTGTGCAATTTATCAGCCTGTGGCCCCTTTCCAGCCAGGATCAGCTGGATCTGCTGCGCATAACGGGACTTGCTTATCGCCTCGATTAGGACGTCCTGCCGCTTCTCCCCTGAGTACCGCCCCACCATAATCACGGCGAACTTTCCAGCCAGCCAGGGCTCCTTCTCCCGCTTTTGATAGTAGTACTTGCTGCAGTCGATCCCGTTGGAGATCACATGGAGCTGGGCGGTATAGCCGTGCTGGCACAGCTGCTGGGCAATCATGTTGCTGGGGCAGTGGATATGGGTGAAGCGGTTGTAAAACACATCCCGAAAGCGGTTATAGATCCAGTCGTTGACCCGCTGGCTGTTTCCCATATGGAAAGAAAAGGTAATGTTCTCCGGCTGACAGTGGAAGGCAGCCGTATGGGCCACCCCGGCCTGTTCTATATATCGCAGGCCCGCCACTGCCAGGGGAGTGGGCACCAGGAAATGCACGATGTCCGCCCAGGCCGCCGCCTCGGCAGCAGCGTGCGGGCTGGGCAGGGCCAGGCGCATCCCCTGGCTGGTCACTATATGCTCCACCACCGGGAGAAAGTGCATCTGGTGAACGGCGTACTTGTCCTCCCGGGGTTCTCCGCAGGCGATCACCCGCACCTGGTGCCCCTGTTTGCTCAAAGCCTCGGCAAAGCGGCGGGCACTGATGGTGGTGCCGTTGGTAGCGTCATCAAACTGGTCCATGACCAATACGATCTTCATATACGTTCTTCCCATACACAGTCTTTGTGATGCTCCCCCGGCCAAGCAGTGGGCGGGCCGTCATCGCTCAGACCTGTACTCCTTCCTTTTTCAGCGCCGCTTCCAACCCCCGTGCCAGCTGGTCCGGGCAGGAAGTGTCCTTAAATCCGCAGCGAATCCCCCTGAGCCGCTGAATAGCCGTCCGGGCGGGCATCCCCTGCACCAGGGCGGAAATCCCCTGCAGGTTGCCGCTGCATCCGCCCCGCACCTCCAAGCTGCGGATCACCTGCTGTTCGTCCAATTCCACACGCATCATCTGAGAGCATACGCCCTGGGGGCTGAATGTAACTGTCATGATTCCTTCTCC
>JAHHSB010000146.1 GCA_020025415.1 Oscillibacter sp.
CACCACCAGAATACGCGGTTTTTTACCCATAACAGCAGGCCTCCTTTCTTGATATTATCTTCATTATACAAACGGGAAGAAGAAAACGCAAGGGCTTTTCCCAAGGCAAAGCAAACGTTTAACGAAGAGAAAAAAGTTATAAAAAACAGATGGAAAATGGAAATGTCAGGAAATGCATGCGCCCCGGGTTGCGGAAATGGGCGAAAACAGAAAAACACCCCGCGGACAGAAATGTCTGCGGGGCGGATGTTTGGGGCAAAGGGCGGATCAGCCGTTGCCGAAGCGGGCGAGGAAATCCGGGGTCTCCTGGCGCTGGGGATTGCCGAAGGCCATTTCGTGGGTAACGGTCATGTTGTTGAGCAGATTGAATGACTGGAACACCATGCCCACCTTAGAGCGATAGGAGCAGGGCTGGATGCTCCGCTCGGCCGCGTTGGCAACGTAGAACAGCTCGATGGTGCCGATCACGTTCGGTACGGAGGAGTCCTTGATGTTGATGATCGGGTTGCTGCCGATCTAGGGGCGGTCATCCGTTCAGTCATTGATAGCGCTTCACAAAAAACTTTGAAAGGCCGGCGCGTCTTGCAAGCTGACCCAGCAGCCCGGACTCCGGTAAGTCTCTGGCAACTTCGGCGGCAGCCCCCTTCCCCACGGACAGCTGCCTGGCTCTTCCGCCGTTGCTGATGTATACTGCGCCTCTATCTGAGCAATCTCATTTTGGCTTATCCTATTTCCGAGTGGGGAATTGTCAGCGGGGCAAACCAGGGAAATCTGCATTTTGGTGCAGTTTTTGAAAAAATCCCGCAAAGAGGGAAAATCTGTGGTATAGTAATGCTGATTACCGGGGCCCGCCCCGGAAATGGAAGGAGGCGCTTTCATGCAGGCGTTTGAATTTGCAATTCTGGATGGCATCCAGTCTCTGTGCCGCTGCCCGGCGCTGGACTGGCTCATGCCATTGGTGAGCGTGATCTGCAATCATGGAGAGGTGTGGATCGTGCTGGCGGCGGTGCTGCTGATCCTGCCCCGCACCCGCCGCACCGGCGTGGTGGTGGCGTTGGCCTTGCTGCTGGATCTGGTCTGCTGCAACCTGATCCTCAAGCCCCTGATCGGCCGCCTGCGGCCCTGCGATCTCAACACGGCGATCACGCTGCTGGTGGCCCGCCCGAGGGATGCGGCCTTCCCCTCGGGGCATACCGCCTCGTCCTTCGCGGCGGTGGGGGCGCTGCTGGCCTGCCGGTCTCGGCTGTGGCTCCCGGCCTTTGTGCTGGCGGTGCTTATTGCCTTTTCCCGGCTGTACCTCTACGTCCACTGGCCCAGCGATGTGCTGGCCGGTGCGGTGCTGGGCGCGGTGCTGGGTTTTGCGGCCTGCCGTCTGACGGATTGGGGTGAACAGCGGCTGCGGCTGCCCCGGCGCTGACGCGGCCCCCTTGTGCCCGAGGCCCCGCTTGGGGTATACTATATAGAATGAACGATGGAAAGGGGTCCCGCCCGGCGGGCGGACCGCGGAGGTTGATGGCATGAAGCTGATGGTAATCGACGGAAACAGCATCCTGAACCGGGCCTATTACGGCATCCGGCCCCTGAGCACCCGGGATGGGCTCTATACTCACGCGGTTTTCGGGTTCCTGACTACGCTGCTGCGCCTGCGGGAGGAGGAACAGCCCGACGCCCTGTGCGTCACCTTTGACCTGCATGCGCCCACCTTCCGCCACCGGGCGGACGGGCAGTACAAGGCCACCCGCAAGCCCATGCCTGAGGAGCTGCGGGTCCAGGTGCCGGTTTTGAAGGAAGTGCTGGATGCCCTGGGCATCCCCCGTTACGAGCTGGAGGGCTGGGAGGCCGACGACCTGATCGGCACCATCTCCCGCAAGTGCGAGGCTGCGGGCTGGGAGTGCGTGGTGGTCACGGGAGACAAGGATAGCCTCCAGCTCATCACTGACCATACCAAGGTAAAGCTGGTCTCCACCCGCATGGGGCAGACTACCACCAAGGACATGACGCCGGAGAGCTTCCGGGAAGCCTACGGCTTTGCTCCGATCCATATGATCGATCTCAAGGCTCTGATGGGAGATTCCTCCGACAATATTCCCGGCGTTCCCGGCGTGGGGGAGAAGACGGCCATGGCCCTCATTCAGAAATACGGCAGCATCGACGCCATCTACGCCCAAATGCCGGAGGTGGACGCCAAACCCGCCGCCCTCAAGAAGTTGGCGGCGGGGGAGGAGAGCGCCCGCCACTCCTACTGGCTGGGTACCATCGTCACTGACGTGCCCCTGGACTTCCGGCCGGAGGATAACCGGGGCCGGGCGCCGGGCCCAGAGGCCTATCCCCTGTTTTTGCGGCTGGAATTCACCAAACTCATCGAAAAGTTCGGCCTGACGGCGGAGGGGGTGCCTCAGACGGAGGAACAGCCCGCTGCCTGCACCGTGACGGTGGAGCAGGTGACGGAGCGGGCCCAGGCGGAGCGGTTGCTGGCGGTCTGGCGGCAGGCGGAGCATGTGGCGGTGCTGGCCCTGCCGGACCTCTCCGGCGTGGTGGTGCAGTGCCAAACCGGGGCGGATACCGCCGTAACGGCGGAGCTGTTTTTCGGAAAGTACCAGGAGGACTGGAACGCCCTTTTGTCCGCTCTGTTCTCCGCCGACGTCAAAAAGGTCTCCCATCATGTCAAGGACCTGATGGGCCTGCTGCTGAAAAACAATCTGCCTGCTGAGGGCTTCGTGTTCGACACCGCCCTGGCTGCTTATCTTCTGGACGCCACGGCGGGCAGCTATGAACTGGGGCGGCTGTATGTGGCCTATTTCAACCAGGAGCTGCCCAAGCCCATTTACCTGGAGCCGGACGCCTTCTCCCTGCTGGGGGACAGCGCCGCGGCGGAGGCGGCCTTCGACAGCTATGTCTCGGCGGTGGAGGCACTGTACAGCGCCCTGGCCCCCCGGCTGCGGGACAAGCAGCTGTGGGAACTCTTTGAGACGGCGGAGCTGCCGCTCTGCCGGGTGCTGGCGGAGATGGAGCGGACGGGCTGCCGGGTGGATGCCCGGGCTCTGGCCGCCTTCGGCCAGGCTTTATCGGAGCGGATCTCCACCATGGAGAAAACCATCTACGACCTGGCGGGGGAGGAATTCAACATCAACTCCCCCAAGCAGCTGGGAGAGATCCTGTTCGGCAAGCTGGGCCTGCCCCACGGGAAGAAGACCAAGACCGGCTGGTCCACCAATGCCGAGGTGCTGGAAAAGCTCCGCTATGAGGCGCCTATCGTGGGGGCGGTGCTGGAG
>JAHHSB010000147.1 GCA_020025415.1 Oscillibacter sp.
GGCCCCGGCGACTTTTTCGGCGTCCGCCAGCACGGCCTGCCGGGTCTGAAGGTAGCGAACCTGGGCTGCGACACCCGCCTGCTGGAGGAGGCCCGCCAGGCGGCGGAGGAGCTGCTGGAACGGGACCCGGCGCTCAAGACCTGCCCGGATACGGCGGCCCGGGTGGCAGCGCTGTTCTACCAGGCGGCGGATACCCTGAACTGACACCCGGCACCGGTAGAGGCGCTGGGCTTGCTGGAACAGGTGGCGGAGCTGCCGTAGGCCCCAGCGGGTCGCGCTCCATTTCCACTACCGGGAGGGCTACCCCCTCCGAGAGATCGCCGGGCTGTTCGGCGTAAGCGTCCCTGCAGCGAAAATGCAGCCCCGGCGGGGACGGGCTCTCCGGACGTGACGGAGGTGAAGACCGTCCAAGTCGGGGACATCACTGCCCCCGCGCAAAAAAGCCCATAGAGAAATCAAGCGCCGTCCACAGCCGTGGGCGGCGCTTTTCCTTTCCATCAGTCCCGGGATTTCCGGGGCTGTCCCATAAGTGCCTCTGGCGTACGGCCGAGGGCGTTTTCCCGGCTCACTTAAGCTCGTCCAGGGTCAGGGCAAAGCTGGGCATAAAGGTCTCCAGGAAGTAGTCCACCTCCGGCAGGTGATAGTCCTCCAGGGCCGCCAGGGTCTGGGCGGCAGCCTCCCGGAACTCCCCGTTCCCGGCCTTCACTTCCTCCACGCACTTGATGTAGGCCGAAAGCTTGTCCGCCGCCTTCACCAGACTGCGGATCTCCTCCGTGGGCAGCATGTCCAGCAGCTTCCGGTTGGCCACTTCCTCCACGTCCTTGTAAGCCCCCCGGATAGCCGGGTTATAGTACTTGATGGGGGTGGGCAGATCCCCGGTTAAAATCTCCGAGGCATCGTGATACAATGCCGCCGCGGCCACGGCGCCGGCGTCCACGCTCCCGCCGAAGCAGCGGTTGCGGATGATGGCCAGGGCGTGGGCCAGCACCGCCGTCTGGTGGCTGTGCTCCTGCACGTTCTCCGGGGCGGTGTTGCGCATCAGCGCCCAGCGTGAGATGAAGCGCATCCGGGAAATATAGGCAAAAAAATGGCTCTTCATGGTTTACTCCTCCACTTCTCCGGTGAGCGCCTCGCCCTCCACCCCGGTAATCCGCACCCGGCGCAGCTGGCCGTGGAGCCCCATCCGCCGAACCCGGACTTCCATATAGTTGGGGGCGTGGCCCACAAACTCCCCGGCCTTCTCCTGCTCGAAGAGCACCGGATAACTCCGGCCCACGCAGCCTTGGAGATACTGCTGGTGCAGCTCCTCGGCCACCTGGGCAGCCCGGTGGGCATGCGCTTCCTTCACCGCCCGGGGAATCTGCTCCATCTTCGCCGCTGGCGTTCCCGGGCGGATGGAATAGGGGAAAATGTGCATCTGGGCAAAGCCGCAGCGGCGGATAAAGTCCAGAGTCTTGCCAAACTCCTCCTCCGTCTCCCCGGGAAAGCCGATGATCAGATCCGTGGTGACGGCGGGGTTGTCAAACCAGCGGCGCAGCAGCTCCACCGATTCCAGATACCGAGCGGTATCGTACTTGCGGTTCATCCGCCGCAGCGTCTCGTCGCATCCGCTCTGGAGGGACAGATGGAACTGGGGGCACAGCTCCTCCACCGCCGCGGCCCGTCGACAGAATTCCTCCGTCACCGTCCGGGGCTCCAGAGAGCCCAAGCGAATGCGCACTCCCGGGGCGGCCTGGGCCACCGCCTCCACCACGTCCATCAGCGGCGGCTGACCGGGCAGGTCCCGGCCCCAGGAAGAGATCTCGATCCCCGTGAGGACGATTTCCCGGTATCCGGCGGCCTTCAGCGCAGCAGCCTGCTCCACCGCCTGGGAAATGGGCAGCGAGCGCACCGGCCCCCGGGCATAGGGGATAATGCAGTAGGAACAGAAGTTGACGCAGCCATCCTCGATCTTCAGCATGGCCCGGGTGCGGCTTTCCAGCCCGCCGGCGGGCAGGGGTTCGAAGTCCCGCCGCTCCAGCGCCCTGTCTACCGACTCGGTATGGCTCCGGCGGCCCGCCGCCGTCTCCTCCAGCAGCGTCAAAAAGCCCAGCCGGTCGCTGGTGCCGCCGATCAGATCCACCCCCAGGGCCCGGACATCTTCCAGATGGGTCTGGGCGTAGCAGCCGCACACCGCCACCACCGCGTCGGGCTGCTCCCGCTGGACCCGGCGGATAGCCTGGCGGCACTTGCGGTCGCTGACGGCGGTCACCGAGCAAGTGTTGATCACATAGGCATCCGCTGCCTCCGGAAAGGGCACCAGCGCATGTCCCCGGCGGCGCAGCTCCTGCTCCATGGCCTGGGTCTCGTATTGATTCACTTTGCAGCCCAGGGTGTAAATGGCAATTTTCATGGGCAACTCCTTGCTATTTGCAGAATTTGATCTTATAATGATAAATTACGCTGTCCGTACCGGATGGAGCCTCCGCCGGGCAGAGCAGCGCGCTTGGTAACAGTTTTTTATTATAATCGACTTTTCCCGGCGGGGCAAGGGGGAAAACCTCCTCCGCCGGCTGGAAACGGGAGGGTTCTTTTCATGATCTATTTGGATCACGCCGCCACCACGCCGGTGCCCCGGGCGGTGGCCGACGCCATGTACCAGGTGCTGACGGAGCAGTGCGGCAACCCCAGCGCCCAGTACGCCCTGGGGCTGGAGATGAAGCACCGGCTGGACAGCTGGCGCCGGACGGTGGCCTCTGCCCTGGGCTGCCGGGCCGGGGAGCTGTTTTTCACCTCCTGCGGAACCGAGTCCGACAGCTGGGCCATCACCGCGGCGCTGTGGCACAACCGCCGAAAGGGGCGGCACATCGTCACCACCGCCGTGGAGCACAGCGCCGTACTGGAGGCCTGTAAGTGGCAGGAGCGCCTGGGCTGCGAGCTGCCACTGATCCAGCCCGGCCCTGACGGGTCCATCACCGCCCAGCAGGTGCTGGAGGCCGTCCGCCCGGACACGGCCCTGGTGAGTGTGATGATGGTCAACAACGAGACCGGCAACGTCTACCCCATCGCCGAGATCGCCGGGGGCCTGCGGAGTAAATACCCGGATACCCTGCTCCACACCGACGCGGTCCAGGGCTTTTTGAAGCTGCCCTTCAAGGCCTCTTCCCTGGGGGCGGACTTCATCAGCATCTCCGCCCATAAGATCGGCGGCCCCAAGGG
>JAHHSB010000148.1 GCA_020025415.1 Oscillibacter sp.
GGAAAGAAGAAAAAAGGACCGCCGCCCGGCGCAGGCCGGACGGCGGTCTTTCATCCCCTGGGGGCAGCGTTTCAGATTTTGATCAGCTCGTAGTCCCGGGTACCGATGCCCAGCTTTTCCGCGTGCTCCAGGCAGACCTTCCAGTCCGTGTCCGGGTGAGCGGCGCGGAACACATCGCTTTCGGCGCAGCCGGAATCCTTGTCATAGATCATGGAATTGGCCAGGGGCTTCTGGGCCAGCACCGCGTCGGCGCAGGCCTGGTCCAGGGCCACGGGATCAAAGGAGGCGAACATACCCACATCAGGGGCGATGGGTACGTCGTTTTCTCCGTGGCAGTCGCAGTTGGGGGAGATGTCCAGCACCAGCGAGACGTGGAAGCAGGGACGGCCGTCCACCACGGCCTTGGTATACTCGGCGATCTTCTTGTTCAAAATGGAGGGGGCCTCGTCATTGCGGACGGAGACGGCGTCGGTGGGGCACACCGCCAGGCAGCGGGCACAGCCTACGCACTTGCTCTCGTCGATGGAGGCCTTTCCGTCGGTGATGGCGGGGGCGCCATGGGCGCAGATCTTGATGCACGAGCCGCAGCCAATGCACTTTTTCCCATTCACATAGGGGGTGCCGGCGTTGTGCTGCTCCATTTTGCCGGCCCGGGAGCCGCAGCCCATGCCGATATTCTTCAGCGCGCCGCCCATGCCGGCCTGCTCGTGGCCCTTGAAGTGGGTCAACGAGACGAACACATCCGCGTCCATCACCGCCCGGCCGATCTTGGCAGATTTGACATACTCGCCGCCCTTCACGGGTACCTCCACCTCGTCGTTGCCCTTCAGACCGTCGGCGATAAGGATATGGCAGTCGGTGGAATAGGGGGTGAAGCCGTTGACATAGGCGGACTCAATGTGGTCCAGGGCGTTTTTCCGCCCGCCCACATAGAGGGTGTTGCAGTCGGTCAGGAAGGGCTTGCCCCCCTGGCTTTTCACCAGGCCCGCCACCGCCCGGGCCCAGTTGGGCCGCAGGTAGGCCAGGTTGCCCGGTTCACCGAAGTGGATCTTGATGGCCACATACTTGCCCTCCATATCGATGTCGCCGAAGCCGGCGGTCATCATCAGGCGGGCTAGCTTCTGAGGCAGGTTTTCCCTCCAGCTGGGGCAGCGGAAGTCGGTAAAATACACCTTTGCTTTTTCTGCCATAGTGAAAAAACTCCTTTTTTCTGTTTGTATAAAGACAGGAGTGGGGCCGCTTCGGGGGGCGGCCCCACCGCATCAGTCTAGATCCACGGAGATATGCTCGGTGCCGTGGGCGTCAAATTCGTCCAGATAGGCGTCGATCCGTTCCATCAGCTGGGAGTAATTCTCCCGGGTGAGGGGCTCCCCGTCCATATCCCGCAGGGCCAGTTCCTCTGCCAGGATCTCATAGAAGGTCACGTCCTCATAGCGCTCAATGGCCTCGTGGATACCGCCGTCGGCATAGGCCTGGGAGGGGAGGATCTGCCCCTGCAGCCGCTGGATCAGCGACTTCATGCCGTGGTCAGCACAGTGAGAGAAGATCAGGCTTTCCACCTGGTCGTATTCCTGGATACGGTCATCTTCCCGGGTGGAATTGATGACCCAGTTTCCGATATATACCAGATCCAGCAGATAGCGAAACTGCTGTTCGGTCAATGAGATGTCCATGGACAAAAGCACCTCCTGTTCTGTCCAAAAGCTCCGCCGCGCCGCGGGCGCGGGGAGGGGTGGGATTGCTGCAGCAGGGTGTTAAACTGCCGCAGGGGTCATTATAGCAGACATTTTTCCGGAATTCCACCAAAAAAAACGGGCAAATTACGGGAAATGTGTCTTGCGGCAGGAACCAAGCCATAGTATAATATGTACTTCAGATGTGTGTTTCTCCGGGGGACAACATCCCGGGAAGAAAAGTGAGAAGAAGGAGCGTTTCATGGACAATCGAGCCATCGGCGTATTCGATTCCGGACTGGGCGGATTGACTGCCGCCCGGGCCATCCGGCGGCTGCTGCCGGGGGAGAATCTGGTTTATTTCGGGGATACCGCCCGGGTACCTTACGGCGGACGCTCCCGGGAGACCCTGTTGAAGTATGCCGCCCAGGATGTCCGCTTTCTGCGCAGCTTTGATCTCAAGGCCATCGTGGTGGCCTGCGGCACGGTGAGCACCACCGCCCTGGGGGCGCTGCAGCGGGACAACGACCTGCCCATCATCGGCGTGGTGGACCCCGCCTGCCGCCGGGCGGCGGAGGTGACGAAAAACTGCCGCATCGGCCTGATTGCAACCTGGGCTTCTGTTCGCTCCGGCGCCTATGAGGCCCGGCTGCGCCGGCTGCGGCCGGAGGTGACGGTGCTGGGCCGGGCCTGCCCGCTGTTCGTGCCGCTGGTGGAAAACGGGCGGATCAGCCGGGGGGACATCGTCATCGAGACGGTGGCCCGGGAGTATCTGCTGCCCCTGCGGGAGCAGCGGATCGACACGCTGATCCTGGGCTGCACCCACTATCCGCTGCTCTGGGACATCATTTCCGACGTGATGGGGCCGGGGGTCACCCTGGTCTCGGCGGGAGAGGAGAGCGCCTATGAGCTGCGCCACCTGCTGGAGAGCCGGGAGCTGCTGGCCCAGGAGGACCGGAAGGGCAAGACGGCTTTTTACGTCAGCGACCGGGCGGAGGATTTTGAACAGACCGCATCCCAATTTCTGCAGGAGGATATGCGTCATGCCGCAAAGCAGATCAACATTGAGCAGTACTGATGCCGCCGGAAAGGCGGTGATCCTGACCATTCGGGGGGAGCAGTTTTTTGACGGCATGGAACCCGACGCCACGGAGCTGATGACCGAGGGACGGCTGGAGCTGCTGCCCGATGGGCTGCGCCTGCGCTATGACGAGACGGAGCTGACGGGCATGGAGGGGACCACCACTACCTTCGAGATCCGGGGCAGCCGGGTGATGCTTACCCGGGAGGGCAAGGTAAGCTCCCGGATGATCTTTGAGGAGGGGCGCTGCCACACCTCCTTGTATGAAACGCCCTTCGGGGAATTGGGCGTGGATGTGCAGACCATCTCCCTGCGCCATAACCTGAGCGAGCGGGGCGGCGTGCTGGAGCTGCGCTACTCTATCGCCGTGGAAAACAGCGTTACCGGGGAAAATCGGGTGCGCCTGCGGGTGCGGGAAAAGCTGTAATGGAAATCAA
>JAHHSB010000149.1 GCA_020025415.1 Oscillibacter sp.
TCAGTGCTTCCGTTCCGGACGCCCGGACCAAAACCCGGCCGGCGCCGCCCAGGGCGGCCTCCTCCCTGTCGCAGGCCTCCTTCAGCTCGGAAGAGGCCATAATCTTCTCTTTCACCCCGCCGGAATGAGGCACTTCCACGTTGATCAGCGTCTGGGGATACTGTGCGCAGCAGCCAGCCAGCTCCGAGGCTTTCTTGCCGGATGTCTGGAGCACCTGGAGGAACTGCAGCGCGGTGACTTCACCGTCTCCGGTGGTCTCCACCTCGGTAAAGATCGTGTGGCCCGACTGCTCGCCGCCAATGCAGAAGCCCCCGTCCAGCATCTTTTCCAGAACGTTCCGGTCACCCACGCTGGTGCAGATCAGGTCGATGCCGTTGTTGCGGCAGAACTCATGAAGTCCCAGATTACTCATCACGGTGGCTACCACAGTATTCCCCCGCAGCTTGCCCCGGCGCTTCAGATCTGCCGCACACACCGCCAGCACCTTATCGCCGTCGATCTCATGGCCCTGCTCATCCACCAGCAGGCAGCGGTCCGCGTCCCCGTCAAAGGCCACGCCGATGTCATAGCCGCCGGCCACCACACTGCGGCTCAGATCCTCCAAATGGGTGGAGCCGCAGCGGTTGTTGATGTTGATGCCGTCAGGGTCCTTGTGGATAAAATCCGTATGGGCCCGGAAGCGGCCGAACAGCTCCGGCGCCGTGGCTGAGACTGCGCCGTTAGCGCAGTCCACCAGAATCCGCAGGCCCGACAGGTCGTTTTCAATCGTGGAGGCCACAAAGTCGATATACTCCCGCTTGAGCTGACGCATACCGTGGAAGCGGCGGCCAATCTCCCCCCGGGTCTTCCAGGGGATCTCCCGATCGGAGAGGATCTTCTCCTCGATCCGGGCCTCGGTCTCGTCGGAGAGCTTGTAGCCCTGACCGTTGAACATCTTGATGCCGTTATGCTCATAGGGGTTGTGGGACGCGGAGATCACCACGCCGGCATCCGCCTTCTCCCGCATGGTCAGATAGGCCACCGCAGGAGTGGGGATGGTGCCCAGGGGCTTAACGTCGCCGCCGGCAGCGCAGATGCCGGCAATCAGCGCCGACTCCAGCATATCCGAGGAGATCCGGGTGTCCTTACCGATGACGATCACCGGACGGCGTCCAGTCTCCTCCATCAGGACGGCGGCCGCCGCCTGACCCACCCGGAAAGCCCGCTCAGCAGTCAGGTTCTCACCCACGACGCCGCGAATTCCATCCGTTCCAAACAGTTTACCCATAGCAAACAATTCCCTTCTATATTGATAATCAGATCAGTCCTGTCCCTCATTGCCCAGCAGGAACTGAAGCATCCGCTCCGGATTTTCCAGAAAGCGCCGGGTCAGCTGATAGTGTTCCGTCTGCCGGTATTCCACCGCCTCGATCCCCGTCTCACTGAGCACATACAGCCGGGCGTTGGGAAAGGCCATGATGATGGGCGAGTGGGTGGCCACGATGAACTGGGAGTCCGCCCGGACCAGCTGGTCCATCTCCCCCAGCAGCGTCAGCAGCCGCGATGGAGAAAGGGCCGCCTCCGGCTCGTCCAGCAGGTACAGACCCCGGCCGCCAAAGCGGTTTTGCACCAGAGCCAAAAAGCTCTCCCCGTGTGAGCGGTGGTGGAGCGAGACGCCGCCGTAAGAGTCGATCAGCCGGGGACCGAAAGACGGCTGTTCATCCATCTCATCGATATTGGTGGCCACGTTATAAAAGCTCTCCGCCCGGAGGAAAAAGCCGTCTTCCGGATACTTCCGCCGGGCAGGGGTGAGATACTCCCCCAAAATAGAGTGGGTATCCCGGGTGGAAAAGGAGAAGTTCCGGGTCCCACCCTCGGGATTAAAGCCGCAGGCCACGGCGATGGCCTCCAGCAGCGTAGATTTCCCCGCGCCGTTCTCCCCCACCAGGAAGGTGACCGGCCGGTCAAAAACCAGCGGCTTGCCCTCCATCAGATAGCGCACCGGGCCCAGCCCCCGAAGATAACTGTCCCCAGGCAGCTCCCGGCGCAGGGCAACAGAGAGCAGATAATCGGTCATAGACGCAGCTGCTCCATAGGCGCATCATCGTCCCCGCCAGGGACGGACAAGCCCAGATGGGCGTAGGCCTTCCGGGTGGCACAGCGCCCCCGGGGCGTCCGGGTCAAAAAGCCCAGCTGCATGAGATAGGGCTCATAGACGTCTTCCAGCGTCACGGACTCCTCCCCGATGGTGGCGGCCAAGGTGTCCAGGCCTACCGGACCGCCGCCGTAATTTTCAATCATGGCCGTCAGCATCCGCCGGTCCACAGAGTCCAGGCCCAGATGGTCGATCTCCAGGGCGCACAGAGCCTCGTCGGCCACATGGCGGGTAATGATGCCCTCGGCAGTCACCTCGGCAAAGTCCCGCACCCGGCGGAGCATCCGGTTGGCGATCCGGGGCGTTCCCCGGGAGCGGCGGGCGATCTCATAGGCGCCCTCCGGCTCGATGGGCACGCCCAAAATCTCGGCGCTGCGCGTAACGATCTGAGACAGCTCCTCCGCCGTATAAAGCTCCAGCCGCAGCGTAACGCCAAAGCGGTCCCGCAGGGGGGCGGAGAGCTGTCCGGCCCGAGTGGTAGCCCCGATCAGGGTAAATTTGGGCAGATCCAGACGGATAGAGTTGGCCGACGGTCCTTTGCCAACGATGATGTCCAGGGCATAGTCCTCCATGGCCGGATACAAAATCTCCTCTACCGAGCGGTTAAGCCGGTGGATCTCGTCCACAAAGAGAATGTCATTCTCACTCAGATTAGTCAGCAGCGCCGCCAGATCTCCCGGTTTTTCAATGGCCGGGCCGGAGGTAATGCGGATATTGACCCCCATCTCGTTGGCGATGATCCCCGCCAGCGTGGTTTTGCCCAGGCCCGGAGGGCCGTGGAGCAGCACATGATCCAGCGGCTCTGTCCGCTTGCGGGCCGCTTCGATGAATACGGAGAGGTTCCGCTTGGCCTTTTCCTGGCCGATATACTCCCGCAGCAGCTTGGGCCGCAAGGAAACCTCGCCGGTATCCTCCTGCAAAAACGTCTTGGCCACAATGGGCTCTTCATAGATGTCGTTTCCAAAGTCGATGCTCAAATC
>JAHHSB010000015.1 GCA_020025415.1 Oscillibacter sp.
GTGAATTATTTATGAATAAATTGTGACTATTTACAATGTCCTCCTGTTTATTGCGGTGTTCTACCCCTTCTCTCCCAAGGGTTTGAAGGTTCTTTTCGTCCCTGTCTCCAGACAGGGAAAAGGGGCGTCCCGCTTATGCAGGACGCCCCTTTTCCATCATCAGCACCCAGGCCGCCAGCTGCAGCGCCGCCGCGGCCAGCACCGCGTACTGGCCCAGGGCGGCACACAGCCGCACACCGGCGGCCGCCCCGCAGATGAACAGGGCGATGATGGCGTAATAGCAGCCGCTGCGCCGGGCGCTGGCCCGGTCCTTCTCCGCCAGGGCGTAGTAAAGGGCCTCCGTGCCGCTGCGCAGGTTCCCGGTACACATGGTGGAGGCAAAGGGGTTGCCCCGCACCGTGCGGAACGACTCCACCTGCAAAGCGCAGACGAAGGCCACCATGGAGTTGACCGTGCTGTCCAGCCCGCCCTGGGGCAGGAAGGCCGCCAGCGTCACCACCACGATCTCCAGCGTCAGCACATGCTGGCGCCAGTGGAACCAGCCCCGCTTTGCCGGCTCCCGGTGGCGCAGCAGCTCCGCCACCAGGATGCCCAGGGTAAAGGCCAGGATAGGGACGAGATAGCCCAGGGCCGCCTGCCAGTCCCCCTCCATCATCCGGATGCCCATGAGCACCATATTGCCCGTCTCCGCGTTGGCGAACACGCCCCCGCGGAACAGATAGGTATAGGCGTCCAGGAGGCCCCCCGCCAGCGCCAGCAGCGCCGCCACGGAAAAGGACTCCCAGCGCCGGGTCTCCTCTGCCGGGCTGTTTGCCAAATCCAAGACCTCCTTTTTTCCCTCTGCGGAAGCTTCTCAGTATTCCACAACGCCCTCATAGACCAGCCGGGCGTCGCCGGAGAGGGTCACTTCCGTATCCGTATAGTTGACGATCAAATCGCCGCCGCGGACCTTGACGGTGATGTCCGTGCCCGGGTCGCACTGACCCGTGGCCACGGCGGCAGCCACCGCCGCGCAGGCGCCGGAGCCGCAGGCCATGGTCTCGCCGCTGCCCCGCTCCCAGACCCGCATCTTGATGGTCTTGCGGTTGACCACCCGGATAAACTCGGTGTTGATCCGCTCGGGGAAATAGGGGGCGTGCTCGAACTGGGGGCCCAGCTCCGCCACGTTCACCGCCTCCACCCGCTCACAGAACACCACGCAGTGGGGGTTGCCCATGTCCACGCAGGTAATGGCGTACTCCTTCCCGCCGATGGCAACGGGATAGTCCACCACCCGCTGCATCGGCAAATTCAGGTGCAGGGCGGAGACATCCAGCGTGGCGTAGCCCATGGACACCGACGCAGAAGTCACCTTCCCGCCGGTGGTGTAAAGCTCCACGGTTTTGACGCCGGTCTCCGTCTCGATGGTGAGAGCCTCCTTGGGCACGATGCCGTTGTCATAGAGGTACTTGCCCACACAGCGCAAAGCGTTGCCGGCCATCAGGCCCTCGCTGCCGTCGGCGTTGAATATCCGCATCCGGGCGGAGGCCTTTCGGGAGTGCTCCATGAGCACGATGCCATCGGCGCCCACACCGTGGTGCCGGTCGCACAAGGAAATGCACAAAGACTCCGGGCAGGTGACCTGGCCGTCGAAGTTCTCCAGCAGAATATAGTCGTTGCCGCAGGTTTCCATCTTGGCGAAGGTCAGCTCCTGCCGCTCGTCCCGCAGGTGGCAGATGTCCACCAGCTCGGTATTTTGCTGGGTGTAGCGGGAGGCCAGAATGTCCGTCAGGGCAGCGGCGGTATCCAGGGCCGTCAGGCAGGGGATGCCCAGCTGTACGCAGCGGTGGTTCAAGTGGATGAAGTCCCGGATGTACTCCGGCTCGGTGGAGCCGGTGAGGATGACATAGTCGATCTTGCCGTCCTCCAGCAGCTGGAAGACCCGGTTGTCCCGGCCCAGCTTGCCCACCACCTCCACGTCGGTGCCCAGCTGGGAGATCTCATGGGCGGTGCGCTCGGTGGCGTAGAGCTTGTAGCCCATGTCCACCAGCTTCCGGGCAATGTGGACCACCTCGGGCTGGTCCCGGCGGTTGACGGAGATCAGGATACCGCCCCGGGTGGGCTTTTCCACCTGGTAGCCGGCGGAGATCAGCCCCTTGAACAGGGCCTCCTGCAAATTCTTGCCCAGGCCCAGCACCTCGCCGGTGGACTTCATCTCCGGAGAGAGGGAGGCGTTGGCGTCGGTGATCTTCTCAAAGGAGAAAACGGGCACCTTCACCGCCACATACGGCGGCTGCTTGTAAAGCCCCGTTCCGTAGCCCAGAGAGGCCAGGGGCTGGCCCACCATGACCCGGGTGGCCAAGTCCACCATGGGCACGCCGGTGACCTTGGAGATATAAGGCACAGTGCGGCTGGCCCGGGGATTGACCTCGATGACGTAGAGCTCCCCCTGATAAATAAGGTACTGGATATTAATCAGGCCCCGGGTGCCCAGGGACAAGGCCAGCTTCTCAGAGCAGTCGATGATGGTGTGAAGGAGCTTATCCCCAATGGAGAAGGGCGGATAGACGGCAATGGAGTCGCCGGAGTGGACACCGGTGCGCTCGATATGCTGCATGACGCCGGGAATCAGCACGTCCTTGCCGTCGGAGATCACGTCCACTTCCAGCTCCCGGCCCTGGAGGTACTGGTCCACCAGAACGGGGTTTTCAATCTTGCCGGAGAGGATGATCTCCATATAGCGGCGGACCTCGGCGTCGTTGTGGGCAATGACCATGTTCTGCCCGCCGATGACGTAACTGGGGCGCAGCAGCACGGGATAGCCCAGCTCATTGGCGACGGCAAGGGCCTCGTCCAGGCCCAGAACGCCCCGGCCGACGGCCCGCTTGATCTGGAAGCGCTCCAGCAGGGCGTCGAAACGCTCCCGGTCCTCGGCCATGTCGATGGACTCGGCGGAAGTGCCCAGGATCCGCACCCCGTGGCTGTCCAGGAACTTGGCCAGGCGGATGGCGGTCTGGCCGCCAAAGGCCACCACCACGCCCACGGGCTGCTCCACGGCGCAGATGTGCATCACATCCTCTTCGTACAGCGGCTCAAAGTACAGCCGGTCGGCGGTATCGTAGTCGGTGGAGACGGTCTCGGGGTTATTGTTGATGATGACCACCTCATAGCCCAGCTGCTTAAGGGTCCAGACGCAGTGGACGGAGGAGTAGTCGAACTCGATGCCCTGGCCGATGCGGATAGGCCCGGAGCCCAGCACGATGATCACCGGCTTGCCGGAGCGGGGGAAGCTGCGGGACTCGCAGGTCTTGTCGAAGCAGGAGTAGAAATAGGGGGTCTCGGCGTCAAACTCGGCGGCGCAGGTGTCCACCATTTTGTACACGGCCTCCTGTCCCTGGCCGTGCAGGGCCTCCGCCCCGCTGAGCCGCTGGAGAGCGGCGTCGGGATAGCCCAGCTGCTTGCCCCGGGCGTAGAGGGCCTCCGTCAGTCCCTCTTTTTCCAGGGTCTGCTCAAAGGCGGCCATCCCCGCCAGCTTGGCGAGAAACCAGCGGTCGATCCGGGTGATCTCGAAGATCTCGTCGATAGATACGCCCGCCTTCAGCGCCTCGAACACGGTGAACAGGCGATGGTCGTCCACCCGGGCAAGCCGCTCGTAGATGGAAGCAGTATCGTCCTCGTCGGCCTTGCGGTTGAGGGTGTCCATACCGATCTCCGCGCCCCGGACGGCCTTCATCAGGGCCATTTCAAAATTGGGGGCGATGGCCATGACCTCGCCGGTGGCCTTCATCTGGGTGCCCAGCTTCCGGGAGGCGTCGGCAAACTTGTCGAAGGGCCACTTGGGCATCTTCACCACGATGTAGTCCAGCGCGGGCTCGAAGCAGGCGCAGGTCTTGCCGGTGATGTCGTTTTTGATCTCGTCCAGGGTGTAGCCCAGGGCGATCTTGGTGGTGATCTTGGCAATGGGATATCCGGTAGCCTTGGATGCCAGGGCCGAGGAGCGGCTGACCCGGGGGTTCACCTCGATGACGGCATACTCAAAGCTGTCGGGGTTCAGCGCCAGCTGGCAGTTGCACCCGCCCACGATACCCAGATGGGTGATGATGTCCAGCGAAGCGGAGCGGAGCAGCTGATATTCCTTGTCGGAAAGGGTCTGGGTGGGAGCCACCACGATGGAGTCGCCGGTGTGGACGCCCACGGGGTCCAGGTTCTCCATGGAGCACACGGCAATCACGTTGCCCGCCGCGTCCCGCATGGTCTCGAACTCGATCTCCTTCCAGCCGAAGATGGCCTTCTCCACCAGGATCTGGGTGATGGGAGAGGCGTCCAGGCCGGTCTGAGCAATCACGCGCAGCTCCGCTTCGTCCTTGGCCGCACCGCCGCCGGCGCCGCCCAGGGTGAAGGCAGGGCGGACGATGACGGGATAGCCGATCTTCTTGGCCACGGCCAGAGCCTCATCCACCGTCTCGGCGATGTCCGAGGCGATCACCGGCTGGCCGATCTCCGCCATGGCCTCCTTGAAAAGCTCCCGGTCCTCCGCCCGGGAGATAGCCTTGGCGTCGGTGCCCAGCAGGCGGACGCCAGCCTCTTCCAAAAAGCCCTCCTTGTCCAGCTCCATAGCCAGCGTCAGGCCAGTCTGGCCGCCCAGGCCCGCCAGGATGGAGTCGGGCTTTTCCTTGGCGATGATGCGCTTGAGAGTCTCCACGGTCAGCGGCTCTAAGTAGATCTCGTCGGCCATGGCCTGGTCGGTCATGATGGTGGCAGGGTTGGAGTTGCACAGCACCACGTTGACCCCCGCCTCTTTCAGGACGCGGCAGGCCTGGGCGCCGGCGTAGTCGAACTCCGCCGCCTGGCCGATGACAATGGGGCCGGAGCCGATCACCAGAACTTTCTGAATGCTTCTATCCAGCGGCATTACGCTTCTCCCCCTTTCATCATCTCCACAAAGCGGTCAAACAGGAACGAGGTATCCTTAGGCCCCGAACAGGCCTCCGGGTGGAACTGGACGGTAAAGGCCCGCAGGTCCGGGTAGTCGATGCCCTCGCAGGTGCCGTCGTTGGCATTGACATAGCGCAGCTTGCCGCAGGAAACGCTGCCCGCATCCACGGCGTAGCCATGGTTCTGGCTGGTGATGAAGGTCCGCGGCCCCGCCAGATCCCGCACCGGCTGATTGACACCCCGGTGGCCGTACTTGAGCTTATAGGTGCTGCCGCCCGCAGCCAGGGCCGTGAGCTGATGGCCCAGGCAGATGCCGAAGATGGGCACCTTTCCCAGCAGCTCCCGGATCTGCCGGATCTGGAACTCGTTTTCTCCCGGGTCGCCGGGGCCGTTGGAGAGCATGACCCCGTCGGGGTTCCCTTCCAGCACCTCCTCTGCCGTCACGGTGGCGGGCAGCACCGTGACCGTGCAGCCCCGCTGCTGGAGGGAGCGGATGATGTTTCGCTTGGCGCCGTAATCCAGCAGAGAGACCCGGCAGCGCTCCTCCGTCAGCGCCGGATAGACCGTCACGCTGCTTCCGGTGACCGAGGCCACCGCCTTGGTCACGGCGTAGCCGGTGACGGCACCCAGATCCGCCGGGATCTCATCGCAGATGATCGCGTTCATCACGCCGTGCTCCCGGATGATTCGGGTTAGCTCCCGGGTGTCCACCCCGCACAGGGCCACGATGCCCTGGCGCTTCAAATAGCTGTCCAGATTCTCCTGGGTGCGGAAATTCGAGGGGGTGCCGCACCATTCCCGGACCACATAGCCCCGAACGCAGCACTTCCCCTCGAAGTCCTCTTCTATCACACCATAATTGCCGATCAGCGGGTAGGTCTGCATCACGATCTGCCCGTAATAGCTGGGATCCGTCAACGTCTCCAGATAGCCGCACATCCCGGTGGTAAACACCAATTCGCCGACGGCACTGCCGTCGGCGCCAAACCGGGTACCCTGAAATACCTGCCCATCCTGCAGGACCAAATACGCATTTTTCATACTCAGCTCCGCCCCACTTTCCTCGCCGGCCGTAAGGCGGCAACGATACTTATTGTTTCCATTATGCACAAGCTTTCCCGCTCCGTCAACATTTTCCGACCAATCCGGCCCGCCGGAGGTGGAGATTTTCCCCGGGTCCAAAGGTATGACTTTTGTGCATCTTTTCTGATGGGCCCCGTCTGCCCGAGCATAATCCCCCCTCCCCGGCTCCACCAAAGGGTGCAAAAAATCCCCGGGAGCCGCCGGCTCCCGGGGATGTTTTGTGTTGGAATGGATCGCGGCCGGCCTTACTCCTCGTCCAGCTTGAGCACCGCCAAAAATGCCTCGGTGGGTACCTGCACCGTACCCAAGGAGCGCATCTTCTTTTTGCCCTCTTTCTGCTTTTCCAGCAGCTTCTTCTTTCGGGTGATATCGCCGCCGTAGCACTTAGCCAGCACGTCCTTGCGCATGGCTTTCACCGTTTCCCGGGCGATGACCCGGCCGCCGATGGCCGCCTGAATGGGGATCTCGAAGAGCTGGCGGGGAATATTCTCCTTGAGCTTCTCGCACAGCCGCCGGGCCCGGGGATAGGCCTTGTCCTTATGGGCGATGAAGCTCAGGGCGTCCACCTGGTCGCCGTTTAAAAGCAGGTCCACCTTCACCAGCTCGCTGGCTTGATAGCCGGAAAGCTCGTAGTCCAGCGACGCGTAGCCCCGGGTGTTCGCCTTCAGAGCATCAAAAAAGTCGTAGATGATCTCGTTCAAGGGCATCTGGTAGTGCAGCTCCACCAGGTTGGTGTCCAGGTACTGCATATCCTTGAACTCGCCCCGCCGGTTCTGACACATGGGCATAATGTTGCCCACATACTCGTTGGGACTGATGATGGACACCTTCACATAGGGTTCCTCCGCCCGCTCAATGGCGGCAGGGTCGGGATAGTTGTGGGGATTGTCCACCGTGACCATGGTGCCGTCGGTCTTATAGACATGGTAGATGACGGAGGGGAGCGTGGTCACCAGATCCAGGTCGAACTCCCGCTCCAGCCGCTCCTGGATGACCTCCATGTGGAGCATGCCCAGAAAGCCGCAGCGGAAGCCGAAGCCTAAAGCGGCGGAGGTCTCCGGCTCAAAAGAGAGGGAGGCATCGTTCAGGCGCAGCTTTTCCAGGGCGTCCCGCAGGTCGGGGTACTTAGACCCGTCCTCGGTATAGATGCCGCAGTACACCATGGGCTGGGCTGGACGATAGCCCGGCAGGGGCTCCGCAGTGGGGCGGGCCGCCTCGGTTACGGTGTCGCCCACCCGGGTGTCCGCCACGTTTTTGATGCTGGCGGTGAAGTAGCCTACCTCGCCGGCAGAGAGACATTCACAGCTCTCCATGCCCAAAGGCAGCAGGTGGCCGCACTCCAGCACCTGATAGCTGGCGCCGGTGGCCATCATCTTCACGTTCTGGCCCACCCGGAGCGTGCCCTCCATCAGCCGCAGATAGACGATGACGCCCCGGTAGCTGTCATACTGACTGTCAAAGATCAGGGCCTTGAGGGGGGCGTCCGGGTCCCCGGTTGGAGGCGGCACGTTTTTCACCACGTCCTCCAGTACGGCGTCGATATTAATGCCCATTTTGGCGGAGATCTCCGGCGCATCCATGGCGGGCAGGCCGATGATGTCCTCCACCTCCTGCTTGGCCTTGGCCGGGTCCGCCGCGGGCAGGTCGATCTTGTTGAACACGGGCAGGATCTCCAGATCATGCTCCATGGCAAGGTACGTGTTGGCCAGGGTCTGGGCCTCCACGCCCTGGGTGGCATCCACCACCAGCACGGCCCCCTCGCAGGCGGCCAGGGAACGGGAGACCTCGTAGTTGAAGTCCACATGGCCCGGGGTGTCGATGAGATTGAGCCCATAGATCTCCCCGTCCTGGGCCTTATAGCTGAGCTTCACCGCCCGGGCCTTGATGGTGATGCCCCGCTCCTTCTCCAGATCCATATTGTCCAGCAGCTGGCTCTCCATCTGCCGCTCCGACACCGCCTCACACTTTTCCAGCAGCCGGTCCGCCAGGGTGGACTTGCCGTGGTCAATGTGGGCGATGATGGAAAAATTGCGGATATTTTCCTGTTTCGTCATACTTGTTTCAAACCCTCCACACAGCCGCCGGCCCGCCCCGGTGGGACGGCCCGCGGCGCCGTAAATTCAGATCAGCCCCAGGGGCTCACTTCCCCGCCAGCTCGCTCAGGCGGCTGTCCGCGCCATGGAGCACCTGCGTCACGCTCTGGCTGCGGCCGGGATAGCCCGCCGCCACCGCCTCGTCGGAAAGGTCCGGGAACTCCGCCCGGCTCTCCCGCAGGCTTTGGAGCGCCCGGGCATAGCGGTTTTCCGAAAGCTTCATATCCGCCTCCGCCAGGCCCAGGGTATAGGCCTGGGGATCGGCGGCGAAGTAGGACTCATTCTCCCCCGCCATGCGGTATAGCTTGCGGTAGAGCTGATACACCGCCGTGCCCAGATAGGAGGCCGCAGCGTTGATGGACTCCCGGTCGTTGAGCTTGCCCAGCAGGTCAAAAAGCACGCCCATGGCGCCGGTGAGCAGCTTGGACTGGAGCGTGGCCAGTACGCTGCCCCGCAGCACGTTGCCCGGCTCGGTCATCCGCAGCACATCCTCCGACGAGAGCATGGTGCCATCCCGGGACAAGGTGCGCCCCAGGATAAAGTCCGCCGAGACATGGTAATAGTCGCAGGCCTTCACCACAAAAGCCAGGCCCGGCTCCCGGATGCCGTTTTCATAGTGGCTCAGCAGCGCCTGGGAGATTCCCAGGTCCCCGGCGGCAGTGCGCTGGGACACTCCCCGTTCCTGCCGCAGCAGCGACAAGGTCCGGGAAAATTCAGATGTGGAAGCCATCGTATCCTCTCCTCTTTGCTCTTTTTAAATACGCAGGGTATATTTTAGCAAAGAAGCTACGGTTTGTAAAGAAAATCTCCCGGCGTTTTCCTGTCCCTTTTCAGCGGGGAGAAAGCGGGAGCCCCGGCGGCAGCGCCGGGGCTCCCGCTTGGGGCTTTTAAAACAATCCCACCTGGTGGGGCAGCTCCCCACCGCCGATGGAGCGCAGCTGCTGGCTGTTCTCCTCGCTGAGGCGGTCGGCGATGGCCATTTTGCGGATGATGTCCCGGGCGGTCTGGTCCAGGGCGGTCCCCTCCCGGTAGTCGGCGGGGAAGATGAAATCCACCCGCCCCTTGGCCAGCAGATCCTCCACGCCGGGGCGGTTGCTCTCCTGATACACGGCGATGGCCTGGCCGCCGTAAGCCCGCATCATCTTCATGCAGGGCACGTCGGAAAGGCCGTCCCCGATATAGATCATGTTGGTGAAGGGCACCCGCTTGGAGTCATCGGGCATGGAGTCGTTCAGGCGCCTGTCCTCGGACACGTCCAGTACGCCTTTGTTGATCCGGTAGACGAACTGGGTCTTGGCGGTGAAGTTGACCGCCAGCTTGGGCCAGACGGGGCGGCCCTCCTCGTCGTAGTAGAACTCGCTGGCGTAGATCTTCTTGAAGGCGCCGCTGATGGCCGAGCCCTCGATAATCTCCCGCAGGCCGGAGGAGATCACATAGTGCTCTACCTCCACCCCCTGGCTGCGGCCGAAGGCGTTGATCCGTTCAAACCACTCCGCCACGCCGGGAAAGAGCACCACGCCCCTGCCCTCCTCCACCAGGTCCCGGCGGGTGAAGGGCAGGCTGCGGCGTTTGGCCTCCCGCACCATGGTGAACATATAGGCCAGGATGCCGTCCATGTGGTTGTCCCGGCCAAAGCCGTTGGCCATCTCCCAGAACTCCCCGGGCATCATGCCCAGCCGGGGAATAAAGGCGTACTCCTGCATATCGGTGGTGCACAGGGTCTTGTCGAAATCATACAAAAAGGCGATGATCGGTTTTTCCATGGCACTTCCCCTCCGTTGTGATGAAAAAAAGCGGCTCACCATGAGCCGCTTTTTCCGCTGTGTTTCCGCCGGTGTCAGTCGTCGTCCCGGCCCGTATAGTTGCGGCCAAACTTCAGCTGATTGAGATTGATGCGGCGGGTAGGTTCACTGTCCTCCGGCTCAAAAGGGTTGCCCTCGGGATAGGTGTCTTCTTCCTCCGGCAGCTTCTCTTCCGGATCGGGCTCCGCCTCCGGCTCCGGCACGGCAGCCGTCTCGGACGGCTCTTCCGCATTCTCCCGGGCAAAGCTGGCGAAAATGCTCTCTTCGATCGCCTTGGCAGGCTCCGGCTGAGCGGGCTCCTCCGGGGGCAGCTGCTCTTCCACCGGCAGGCGGGGCAGCTCTTCCAGATAGGCCATCTGACGGGCACACACGGACTGGACAGAGGCGATAAACTCCGCCAGCTCCTTCCGGCCGGACTTCATCCGCTCCTGCAGGGCCAGATACTCCTGCTGCAGCTGGGCAATGCGCTCATGGCCGTCCCGTTCGGCCTGGCCGAGCAGCTCGTCCCGCTTGGCTTCAGCCTCTTTGACGATGGAGTCCGCCATCTTCTGGGCGGTCAGCAGCGTGGCCCGCATAGAGTCCTCCGTGGCGCGGTAATCCTCCACCTTCTCCACCAGAACCTTCATTTTGGCCTTCAGCGCGGCATTTTCCTTGTACAGCGCCGTGTAATCATCCGTTACCTCGTCCAGGAACTCGTCCACAGACGACATATTATAGCCACCCATCATCGCCTTGGGAAAGGCATGGCTGGAAACCTCCTGCGGCGTCAGCATAGTCCTCGTTACCCCCTGTCATTCCTTTTCGGGCCGGCTCAGAAATACAGCCCGTTATTCTCCAGCTCGTCGATCAGATCGCCCTCAATATCCACGTGATAGGGCGTAATGATATAAGTATTGGCAGCCACCTTCTTGATCTTGCCCTCACCGGCATAGGCCACGCCGGAGAGGAAGTCCACCAGGCGGCGGGCAACCTCTTTATTGGTGGACTCCAGGTTGATGACCACGGTGCGCTTGTCCTTGAGATGGTCGGCAATCTCGGAGGCGTTTTCAAAGCGCTCCGGCTTCACCAGCACCACCCGCAGCTGGGTGGTGGCGTGGATGTTGACCACCTTGTTGCGCCGGTCATCCACCTTGGCGCGCCGATCTTCAAACACCGGCTCCTTGGGGGCGGAGCGGGGCAGGTCGTCAAAATCGTCGTCATAGTCATCGTCTTCATCCTCATAAGGATGGGTCCATTTTTTCAGTTCGTCCAGTAAGCTCATGGCAAAGCCTCCCATTCCCTTCGTGCCGGTCCGCCATCAGGCCCGGCCATAGTCCCGGGCGCCGAAGATGGCGGAGCCCACGCGGACCATGGTTGCGCCGGCACGGATGGCATCCTCGTAATCCGAGCTCATACCCATGGATAAATATACGAAACTATTATCATACAAATCTCTGTTTATGTCAACATACAATGCCCGCACTTTCTCAAAATAGGGCACGCTGCCGTGGGGCTCGGTCTCCACGGGGGGAATGGTCATCAGCCCCCGGACCCGAATATGCGCCAGGGAACGGGCAGCTTCCGCCGCGGCATACAGCGCCTGGGGCGCAAAGCCGCTTTTTGCCTCTTCTTCCCCGATGTTCACCTCCAGCAAGATATCCTGCACCAGGCCCATTTTCCCGGCGCACTTGTCCACTTCCTCCAGCAGCTCTGTGGAGCCCACGGATTGGATGAGATCCACGGTGCCCACCACCTGCTTGACCTTGTTGCGCTGAAGGTGACCGATGAAGTGCAGCGGCGCGCCGGTATAGGCGCCCTCCGCCAGCTTGGCCCGCATCTCCTGGACCCGGTTCTCCCCCAGGGCATCGATCCCGGCATCGATGGCCGCCCGGCAGGCGGCCGCGTCGTTCATCTTGCTGGCGCCCACCAGCAGGATCTCCCCCGGATCCCGGCCCACGGACTCCGCCGCAGCCGCGATATTCCGGCGTACCTGCCGGATGTTTTCCTCAATGGACATGGCTTTCCGCTCCCTTTCTTTCTTACTGCCCGCCGGCAGCGGTCAGGTTACAATTTTCCCGTTGTACAGGTCGTTGGCCGTGACAATCACCTCGTCCCCCGGGCGGATCCGGGCGCTCTCCGTGTCCGAAACGGAGGAGACCAGCACGAACTCATCCCCGGTGTAGCGCACCTTCACCGGCTTGAACTGGGCCTTCCGGCCCAGGATGCAATAAACGCCTGCCTTCCCCTCTTCATCCACCCGGACGGCCTCCTTGGGCACCCGCAGCCCGGTGATGGACTCCGTCACCAGCTCGGCGCTCTGCTGGCGCAGGAGCGTCACGTCCTGGACATAGCCGCTGCAGGAGAACACTACCGCCACCCGGCCGCTTTCCGGCTTGCTGATGGATTGGATCTTCATGGAATAGCCCTGGGTCTCCCCCTTGGGGAAGCGCAGGGTCAGGGTCTGCCCCTCTTTCAGCTCCGCGGCGTCGCTTTCGCTCACCGTGGCGGCATAGTACCAGGTATCCTCCGCGATCAGCTTGCCCAGGCCGCTGGAATCCGCCGGCCCTGCCTCCACAGGGAGAAGCTCCGAGGGCGTGATATCCTCCAGGCTCTCGGGGGTCAGCACCGACTCATAGCCGTCCACCACTGCCGAGTAGATCCCCGACCGGGGAGCGGTGATGGTCCGGGTGCCGGATGCAGCCTGGCTCTTAAGGGTCTGGAGCTGGGACTGCAGGCTCTGGAGCTGGGTATCCAGCTCGTCGGAGTTGGTATAGGTATAGTCCCGCTTGAGGATCAGGCCCCGCAGGGTGGCGATGTAATCCTCCGCCTCGTCCAGCTGGTCGGCGGTCAGATGCTGGCGCAAAGAGGTCATGGCCGACAGGATCCGGTTGTCCAGCTTCAGCGAGACCTCACCGCTGAGGGCGGACTGCTGGGCGTATTGGAGCTGCTCGATCTGGGTCTCCAGCGTGTCGATCTCCGCCTGGCGGTCCAGCGAGGCCTGGTCCGCGTAGACCACAGCCACTTCCCCGCCGGCAGAGACCCGCTCTCCCTCCGTCCGGGACAGGCGCAGCAGACCGGAGGTCTGCCCGGTGAGCACCACCTCCGAGCGCACCACATAACCGGTGACGGAGATAGTCTGTTCCAACTGATATGTATAACAGGCTGTGGTGGTCAGCGGATCGCTGAAATAGAGGTAGGCCTGAAGTCCAAAATATCCCACCACCGCCGTGCAGGCCAGCACCGCCAGTATTCTCTTGCCGAATTTCTTCATGGTATCTCCCTTTGCTGTCGGCCCCGCCGGGCCCCGGACGCCGGGAGATCAGGCCTCTGCCAGATCCACCGGCCGCTGCGGCACCACCGTGGATACCGCGTGCTTGTAGATGAGCTGCTGTTTGCCGTCGGAGTCCAGCACGATGACGAAGGCGTCAAAGCCGGTAATGATCCCCCGGAGCTGGAATCCGTTCATCAAAAACATGGTCACGGGCAGCTTGTCCCGCCGCACCTTGGTGAGAAAAATGTCTTGTAAATTCGCTTTTGTCTGCATAGCCGTCTGCTCCTTTTTCCCGAAGTCCTCCGGGCAGGCGGCCGCGCCGTGAAATTCTTTCCGCCGCTGCCCGGGTCTTCAGCATACCCCATGGGTGGAGAGAATTTCTGTCGAAAGTTGAAGGGCCCGCTCAAAATCACGGTTTTTTCCCCAGTAGATCCAGTGCACATCCGGGTTGCGCCGCAGCCAGGTCAGCTGCCGCTTGGCGTACTGCCGGGAGCGGAGCTTCACCTCCTCCACGGCCTCCGCCGTGGTCTTGCTGCCCTCCGCCACGCCCAGGAATTCCTTATAGCCGATGGCCTGCAGGGCCGTTGCTTTGGGAGGGAGCCCGGCGCTGAGCAGGCCCCGCACCTCGTCCAGCAGCCCCTCTTCCACCATGGCGTCCACCCGCTGGTCGATCAGATCGCGCATATCTGCCCGGTCTTCAAACTGCAGCCCAATCCACACCGCGTCATAGCGGGGCGGCAGGGCCGCCGTCCGGGCATTGTGGGCGGTGATGGTCTCCCCCGTCTCCAGATAGACCTCCAGCGCGCGGAGGATGCGCTTTTCATCGTGGGGGGACAGGCGCCGCGCGGACTCCGGATCCACCCGCTCCAGCTCACCAAGCAGCGGGCCGATGCCCTCCGCATCCAGCCGGGCCTGGAGCCGGGCCCGCACCTCCCCGCCGGCGTGTCCGGCAGGGAAGCCGTGGCCCCGGATCAGAGCATCCAGCCACAGTCCGGTGCCGCCCACCAAAATGGGCAGCTTCCCTCGGCGGAGGATGTCGTCCACCGCCGCTCCCGCCTCCTGCACATAGCGGGCCGCAGAGTAGGGCTCCGCCGGCGAGGCCACGCCGATCATATGGTGGGGG
The DNA here is from genome assembly GCA_020025415.1 of Oscillibacter sp. Classification (GTDB taxonomy): domain Bacteria; phylum Bacillota; class Clostridia; order Oscillospirales; family Oscillospiraceae; genus Oscillibacter. The sequence continues at coordinate 14,266 of JAHHSB010000015.1, forward strand.
ACGCCCTCCATCTCCTCGGGCGTGGGGGCGGCGGTGCCGATGGTCATCCCCCGGTAGATCTGCATGGAGTCCACGGAAACCACTTCCCCGCCGTATTGTTTGGCCAGCAGCACCCCCAGGCGAGTCTTGCCCGAGGCGGTGGGGCCCACCACGCAGATGACTTTCGGCGCCATGGCCGCGCCTCCTTTCCCTGGTGCGGCGTTCCGGCCGCGTTTAGAATTCCTCCGCCAGCTTCCGGGCCTGCGCACAGGCCTGGGCCATCCGCTCCGGCTCCCGACCGTCGCCTAGGTCCAGCCCGCCGGCAAAAATGTAGTCATAGCGGGGAATGCCGAACTGGGCACACAGCTGCCGCCAGTTCTCCACTCCCAGGCTGTTCTCCCGCTCCAGGTCGCCGCCGGTGGTCAGATAGGCCAGGCGCCCTGCCTTGCAGGCGCCGTGGATCCCCTTCTCGTCGCAGAAGAAGGTCACCCCTCCGGCGGAGATGTACTCGATGTAGATGCGCAGCATAGCCGGGAAACTCAGATCCCAGAAAGGTGCGCCCACCACGATCCGGTCCGCGTCCCGGAACTGCCGGGCCAGGGCAAAGATCGGCGCGTCATAGGCCTTCACCGCTGCCAGGGCGTCCCGGTCGTCCAGGGACGTCTGGCAGAAGGGCTTCAGATTCAGCCGCTGCAGCTCCACCACTTCATAAAGGTCGTCCGGGTGCAGCTCCCGGTACCGATCCATAAAGGCGTTGCAGAGGGCCCGGGTCCGGGAATTCTTTCCCCTCCGGCTGATGCAGCAGTCCACAAACAAGAATTGCATTGCGCCGCTCCTTTCTGATCCCATGGATCCTGTAAACATTCCGGCCGGGCCGGGGAGTCAAATCTTCCGTATCGCTGCGGGCAGGTGCCGTTCTTCTTTCATTCTACACGCGCCACCCTGCTTTTTCCACACCATTTCCGGCTCTTTTCTTCCCGAACGGGGCCGTCAGGCCCGGTGGAACATCTTCTCCAGCTCGTACTTGCTCAATCGCACGGCTACGGGCCGGCCGTGGGGGCAGTAGCGCACCGCGCCGCTTTGCACCTTTTCCACCAGCACCTGCAGCTCCACCGGGTCGCTGACCCAGCCGCCCTTGATGGCCGCCTTGCACGCCATGGTATGCAGCAGCGCCTCCCGCCGCTCCTGGGGGGAACGGCCGGTGCGCAGCTTCTCCGCCAGCTCCTCCAGCGTGGCGTTCAGCTCCCCGGGGTCTAGGTCCGCCGGGATCTCCCGCACTAAGATGGTGCTGCCGCCGAAAGGCTCGCAGGCAAAGCCCAGCTCATCCAGCTGCGCCGCGTTTTCCAGCAGGATCTCCGCGTCCTCCCGGCTCAGCTCCGCCGCCGCGGGGGCGAGCAGGGTCTGGCGCATGGGCGGCTCCGCCGCGGCCATCAGCCGATCAAAGTTTACCCGCTCGTGGGCAGCGTGCTTGTCGATGAGCCACAGGCTCTCATCCTCCGCCTCGCAGACGATGTAGGTGTGCAGCAGCTCTCCCACGATGCGCCAGGGAGCCTCTTCCCGGGGGGTGAGAGCCTGCTGCCCGGGCAGCTCCCCCTGCTCCGCCGCCGGGATGGCCGGGGGCAGCTTCCGCTCCGTCCGGGTCTCCGCGGGGGCAGAGCGGGGCTCCGACTGCCGGATGGGCGGCTGCCAGACAGGCTTTTCCGCCGCAGGGACGCTGCCTTCCTGGGCCGCCGGTTCCGAGGCCTTCCACTGGGGCGCCGCCGCGGGCTGGGCGTGGGG
>JAHHSB010000150.1 GCA_020025415.1 Oscillibacter sp.
AAGCGGATCTCCCTGGACTGAGTGCTCCTATATAAGGGAAATTTACAATTCCCGGGGATCCATGAGCCCGGGCAGAAGGAGGAACAGGCCCAGCGCCAGGCAGAGGGCGCTTCTGCCCGCCCGGGGCCTGGACGGCGCCCGGCTGGCGGTTGACCTGGGGTGGGAAATGGGGTACAATGCAAAAGTAAGTGTGACTTTGGCCCTGGTGGGCTGAAAAAAGGAGGAGAGTTATGCCCCTGATCAGTGTCATTACCCCGGTCTATCAGGCGGAAAAGCTGCTGCCCGGCTGCGTGGAGAGCGTGCTGGCCCAGACCCTGCAGGATTGGGAGCTGGTGCTGGTGGACGACGGCTGCACCGATGGCTCTGGCCGGATCTGTGACGACTACGCTGCCAGGGATGGGCGCATCCGGGTCTTTCACAAGGCAAACGGCGGCGTCAGCAGCGCCCGGAACCTGGGACTGGAGCAGGCCCGTGGGGCGTATATCGCTTTCCTGGATGCGGATGACCGCTTTTTGCCCCGGATGCTGGAGACGCTCTACGGCCTGATCACGGCGGAGGAGGCAGACTGCGCCGCCTGCGCTCACCTGAACGTCACCGGGGAGGACGATCTCGGCCGGCCGGAGCCGGTGCTGCCTGCCGGCGTGTACGACGGACAGGCCCTGCGGGAAAACATCGTGCTGCCCCTTTTGGGGGAGCGGCTGTGCCAGCCGGTGTTCAACGGCTTTATCTGGCGCTATCTCTACGCCGCCGGGCCCATGCGGGAGGCGGGGATGCGCTTTCAGGGGGCCTATCTGGAGGATGAGCTGTTTTTGCTGGAATATTTCTGCCTAATCCGCCGCCTGGCGGTGACGGAGGAGCCGCTGTACCGCTACTACGAAAACCCCGCCTCCGCCACCCACCGCTATATGGCCAAATTTCAGCAGGTCTTTGTGGACTATCTGGCCCGCAAGGAAGAGCTGGCGGAGCGCTTTGACCTGACCAAAGAGAGCCCCCAGTGGCGGGAGAACAGCTGCTGGGCGGGCCTTTTGATCGCCGCGGGGAACGAGTTTGCCCTCGGCAATCCTAAGTCCGGGGCGGAGAAACGGGCGTCTCTGGCCGCCTGGTGCGCCCGGCCGGAAATGGCCCGGGCTATGGATACCTTGCGGCCCCAGGGCCTCTCCCGACGCAAGGCGCTGGTGGCGGCGCTGCTGCGGGGGCGGCACTACCGGCTGCTCCAATGGCTCTATGAACTGAAAAACCGCTGAAGCGGGACAACACGCAAAGTGAGGACCCAAGAATGGAATACGTCAAGGAAAGTTATCTCTGCAGCCTGGTGTGCAGCCTGTGGGCGGCGCTGGTGGCGTGCTATGAGCAAAGTGCCCTCCACCGCTTTTTGGCGGCGGCGGGCCGCTGGTGCAATTATCAGATCGACACCTCCGCCCTGCTGGGCGTGCTGTGCCGAGAGGGGCGGGTTGCCCGGGACTGGCGGGAGAGCCGCTGCTGTCGGCTGCTCTCGGCCCTGGTGAATCTGCCCGGAGCGCTGCTCCACCGGCTGTATCTGGTGGGCAAGCCCCTGTTCGACACCAGCTTTTTTGCTGGGTTGGCCTTTACTCTGGGGGACGAGACCGCCATCGGCGAGTCGTGGATGATTATTCTACTGTGGATCATTCCCTTTACCTACTGGAACAACGCTTACAGCCTGCTGGGCTTCGGGCTGCTGCTGGGGCTGTTTTTGCTGCGGAGCATGCGCCGGAAAAGAGCCCGTCTGGATGTACGGGGCCTGGGCCCCTATACCGTGGGCATGTTCGTGGCGGTGTGCCTGGCGGTGCCCCTGTCTGCCTATCCCGGCCTCTCCGGCCGCTTTTTGCTCTATCACCTCTCCGCGGCGCTGTGTGTCCTGGTGACGGTGAGCGCCATTCGCTCCACGGCGGAGCTGGTGCGCCTGGCCGCCGGGGGCAGCTGCGTGGTGCTGGTGTCGTCCCTGTACGGTGTGTATCAGCGGATCCAGGGCGTGGAGGTTAACGAATCCTATGTAGATCTGACTGTCAACGCCGGTATGCCCGGCCGGGTGGAATCCTATTTTGACAACCCCAACACCTTTGCCGAGGTGCTGATTTTGCTGTTGCCGCTGACCATTGCCCTGATCTTTGCCAGCCGGCGCTGGAGCTCCCGGCTGGTGGCGCTGGCGGTGACGGTGGTGGGCGCGGCCGCCCTGGGCATGACCTATTCCCGGGCCAGCTGGGTGGGCATCGCCTGCGCGGCGGTGGTGTTCGTCTTTTTGTGGAAGCCCAAGCTGATCCCCGCTTTTGCGGCGGCCTGCGTGCTGTGTATCCCGCTGCTGCCGGACACCATCTGGAATCGCATCCTCACCATTACCAACACCTCTGACAGCTCTACCGCCAGCCGCATCCCCCTGTATGAGGCGGCGCTGCAGGTGATCGGCAAGTCCCCGGTCACCGGCGCGGGCCTGGGCACCGCGGCAGTGCAGGAGTATATCTCCGTGAACGATCTCTATCACGCTGACGCGCCCTTTGTCCATGCCCACAACTTCTACCTGCAGGTGTCGATCGAAGCGGGTCTGCTGGGCATCATCAGCTTTGTGGGGGCCATGCTCTGGAACATCAAAAATGCTGCCCGCATGGTGCGTCACTGTCCCGACTCTGCCGCCCGCACCCTGACCTGCGCCGGCTGCTGCGCGCTGTGCGGCGCCATGGTCTGCGGCCTGGCCGACTATTTGTGGAACTATCCCCGGGTGATGTGCATCTTCTGGTTCGTTTTTGCCCTAACCATCGCCGGGGCCAAGCTCTGCCGGGAGAGCAGCCGCCGGGCGGAGTGAACCGCACCGCCAAGCCCGCCGGGAAGGGGGAGCACCCCTTTCCCGGCGGGCTTTTTTGCGCCCTGTCCGGGCCCTTTTTCTGACGCTGGCTCCCGGCGCCCGGGACCACAACGGACAGGCGGCGGAAAAAAGATGCAGAAAAGGGCTTGACAAATCCCGGAGAAACTAGTAAAGTAAACGCGTGGTTAGTCAAGACAAACTCAAAGGAATCCCAAC
>JAHHSB010000151.1 GCA_020025415.1 Oscillibacter sp.
CCATTCCGACGCCCAGGCCCAGCGCCAGGAGCTGGAGAGCCTGCCCAAGGCCAACCGCCGTATCGGGGAGCTCAAGCGGGACATTGCCGCCCTGGGAACCGTCAGCGTGGGGGCCATCGAGGAGTTCGACCGGGTCAATACCCGCTATACCTATCTCTCCGACCAGCGCAATGATGTGGAAAAAGCCAGGGGGGAGCTGGAGGGCATCATCGAGGAGATCACCGGGGAAATGACCCGCATCTTTGCCGAGCAGTTCCAGCTGATCAATGAGAGCTTCCAGACCACCTTCCGGGAGCTTTTCGGCGGCGGCCAGGCCCGCCTGGAGCTGGAGGACGAAAACGACATCTTGGGCTGCGGCATCGAGATCAAGGCCCAGCCTCCGGGCAAGAGCCTCAAGACCATCTCCCTGCTCTCCGGCGGTGAGAAGGCCTTCGTGGCCATCGCCTTGTATTTCTCCATTTTGAAAGTACACCCCACGCCCTTCTGCGTCATGGACGAGATCGAGGCGGCGCTGGACGACGTGAACGTCACCCGCTACGCCCGCTATATGCGCTCCATCGCCGGGCGAACCCAGTTCATCGTCATCACCCACCGCCGGGGCACCATGGAGGAGGCGGACGTCCTCTACGGCGTTACCATGCAGGAGCAGGGCGTGAGCAAGATTTTGACCATCAACCTCAACGACATGGCGAAGGAACTAAAGATCGAGTAAGACTTGGGGAACGGGGGAACCACTGGGTGCAAGTGCTGGGGCGGAGCTCCCGCGGGCACAAATATCAACCAAAAGGACGGTCGCTATGGGCTTTTTTGACAAACTGAAAAAAATCACCACCAACCTCTTCTCCGGCTTTACCGAGGCAGACGAGGCCTTTTTCGAGGAGTTGGAGGAGACGCTGATCCTGGCGGATCTGGGCATGGACACCGCGGTCATGGCAGTGGAGCAGCTGCGGGATCGGGTGCGTAAGGAAAAACTCCACGACCAGGAGGAAGTGCGCGCCGCTTTGCGGGAGATCCTGGTGGAGAAGATGAATGTGGGGGATCCGCTCCTCCATCTGACCACCAGCCCCAGCGTGGTGCTGTTCATCGGTGTCAACGGGGTGGGCAAGACTACCTCCATCGGCAAGCTGGCCCACCGGCTCAAAGGCGAGGGCAAGCGGGTGCTGCTGTGCGCGGCGGACACCTTCCGGGCCGCTGCCGCCGACCAGCTGCAGATCTGGGCGGAGCGTGCCGGCTGCGAGCTGGTGCGCCAGCACGAGGGGGCCGACCCCGGCGCTGTGCTCTTTGATGCCCTTCAGGCCGCCAAGGCCCGGGGCGTGGACGTGGTGCTCTGCGACACCGCCGGACGGCTGCACAACAAGGCAAACCTGATGGCCGAGCTTGCCAAGCTCTCCAAGATCATCGACCGGGAGTGCCCCGGTGCCGACCGGGAGACGCTGCTGGTGCTAGACGCCACCACCGGGCAGAACGGCCTGATCCAGGCCCGGATGTTCCAGGAGACCGCCGGCCTCACCGGCATCGTCCTGACCAAGCTGGACGGCACCGCCAAGGGCGGCATCGTGGTGGCCATCGCCCGGGAGCTGGGCGTACCCGTGAAGCTGGCCGGTGTAGGCGAGGGTATCGACGATCTCAAGCCCTTCGACCCGGCGGAGTACGCAGAGGCCATCATATAAGCAGGGCATATCCGAGGCCATGGCGAGCAGCTTTTTGCAGTCCGGCGGCGGAACAACTACCTTCGTACAGAAGCTGCGGACGCTGCTGCTCCGGGAGGACAGGGGAGATGTTTACCTGCCGGTGCCCTGCCTGAGCAAAACCTGCCTGGCGTGGTATTGCCCCCCCATGCAGATAGATGATCGTCTCCCAGACGCAGGAGTCCAACGGCGCGGAGCTGGAACAGGCTGCGCGGGGAGAATGGTAAGTAAGAGCTGACCGGACTTGGAGTACGTTTCGGCCCAGTAAGATCGCGGAGAAAGAGGAATACAGAATGATAAAACGACAGGACGGGCGGGCTTTTGACCAGCTGCGCCCCATCAGGATCACCACGGACTTTGTCAAATTTGCCGAAGGCAGTTGCCTCATCGAGTGCGGCGACACCAAGGTTCTCTGCTGCGCCAGCGTGGAAGAGCGTACCCCGCCCCACGTGGCCGAGGGCAGCGGCTGGGTCACCGCTGAGTACTCCATGCTGCCCCGGGCCAACCGGGAGCGGAGCAAGCGGGACGTTTCCAAGCTCAAGCTCAGCCCCCGCTCCGCCGAGATCCAGCGCCTGGTGGGCCGGTCCCTCCGGGCCGCCGTGGATATGAACAAGCTGGGAGAGCGGACCATCACCGTGGACTGCGACGTTCTCCAGGGGGACGGCGGCACCCGCACCGCCTCGGTCACAGGCGGCTTCATTGCGCTGGCCCTGGCCTGCCGGAAGCTGGTGGAAGACGGCCTTTTGGGCCAGAGCCCCGTGCGCCACTTCGTCACCGGCGTCTCCGCCGGCATCGTGGACGATACTGCCCTGTTGGATTTGCAGTACAGCGAGGACAGCCGGGCCCAGGTGGACCTCAACTGCGTGATGAACGAGCTGGGGGAGATCATCGAGCTCCAGGGCACTGGCGAGGGCCGGGCCTTCACTGTGGACGAGCAGCAGCAGCTGGTGCGCCTGTGCGCCAAGGGCAACCGGGAGCTGCTGGCCATCCAGAAACAGGTACTGGGAGGGAAGTTCTGATGGCAGAGAAATTTGTTCTGGCCACCCATAATCCCGGTAAACTCCGGGAGATGGGTGCCATTTTGGAAACACTGGGTATTGAGGTGGTCAGCCCCGCCGCGCTGGGGATCACCGTGGACGTGGAGGAGACGGGCACCACCTTTGCCGAAAACGCCGAGCTCAAGGCCCGGGCCATCTGTGCCGCTGCCGGGCTCCCGGCTATCGCCGACGATTCAGGCCTGTGCGTGGACGCGCTCAACGGCGGCCCGGGGGTTTATTCCGCCCGCTACGGCGGGGAGGGGCTGGACGACCGGGGTCGGTATATGC
>JAHHSB010000152.1 GCA_020025415.1 Oscillibacter sp.
CCGACGAGATCATGATCGCCACCCGCAAAGGCAACACCCCCGTCCGCAAGGGGGACAAGCTGGCGGGCATGCGGGTCATTCCCCTGGTTGTGGCGGAGGAGAAGCTCCAGGCCGCCCGCACCGCCGCCGGGGACCGCCCCCTGCTGGAGCTGCTGCCCTATACCCTTAAGACCGCGGCCATCGTTGCCACCGGCAGCGAGGTGAAAAAGGGCCGCATCCAGGATACCTTTACCCCCGTGGTGAAAGAGAAGCTGACCGCCTATGGCATCGAGACCCTGACGGTGCTCTACTCCGGCGACGGGGTGGAAAACGTGGCCGCCGCCGTAGCGGAGGCCCGGGCCACCGGAGCGCAACTCATCCTCTGCACTGGCGGCATGAGCGTGGACCCAGACGACAACACCCCCGGCGGCATCAAGCAGAGCGGGGCTAAGATCGTCACCTACGGTGCCCCGGTGCTCCCCGGTGCCATGTTCCTGCTGGGCTATTTTGACGACGGCACCCCGATCATGGGCCTGCCCGGCTGCGTGATGTACGCCGGTGCCACCGTCTTCGACCTGATTTTGCCCCGGGTGGCCGCCGGCGTCCCCGTGACCCGGGCGGATATCATCGCCCTGGGCGAGGGCGGGCTGTGTCTGGGCTGCAAGCCCTGCCGCTTCCCCGTCTGCCCCTTCGGAAAATAACGCTTTCCAGGCCGCGCCGGTCCGCCGGCGCAGCTTTTGTCCCATCGTTATCCTCATGTGAATATCACGTCGTTTCCTCGTCTCCCTTGCCAGGGAGGCCGGAATCAATTATCATCAAGAAAGGAAGATTTCCCATGAAAAAAGCATTGTCTTTGCTGCTCTCTGCCGCGCTGGCCCTGAGTCTCACCGCCTGCGGCAACACTTCCAACGGCGACAGCTCGAGTTCCGGCGACAGCTCCGGAACCGAGAATGTGAATCTGGTGGTTTTTGCCGCCGCCTCCATGCAGGAAACCCTAGAGGAGATTGCGAAGCTGTACAAGGAAGCGGCTCCCAATGTGAACCTGGTTTACAGCTTTGAGTCCTCCGGCACCCTGCTGGACAACATCGAGGCGGGAGCCGACTGCGACCTGTTCATCTCTGCCGCTCCCACCCAGATGAATGCCCTGGATGGCACCTTGGCCGACGACGCGGAGAAAAACCCCAACGGTCAGGACCTGCTGCTGGAAGGCACCCGGATCGACCTGCTGGAAAACAAGGTAGCCTTGGCCGTGCCGGATGGAAATCCCAAGGGCATCGAAAGCTTTGACCAGCTCTCCAAGCTGCTCCTGAGCGGCGAGGTCTTCCTGGCCATCGGCAACAGCGACGTGCCCGTGGGCCAGTACACCCAGAAGATCTTTGCCTACTACGGCCTGGACACCGCCGAGCTGAACGACGCCGGCGTGCTGACCTACGGCACCAACGTCAAGGAGGTCACCAGCCAGGTCAGCGAGGCCGCGGTGGACTGCGGCATCATCTACGCTACCGATGCCTTCTCCGCCGGGCTGACCGTGGTGGACGGGGCCACCGCCGAGATGTGCGGCCAGGTGATCTACCCCGCGGCCGTGCTGAAAAACTCCCAGCACCCGGACGAGGCCAAGGCGTTCCTGGACTTCCTCCAGACCGAAGAGGCCAGTGCCATCTTTGAAAGCGTTGGCTTCACGCCCCTGACCTGACGTAAGCACTTTTCCCGGACAGCAGAAACGGCGGAGGAACGAAGAACGTCCCTCCGCCGCCCGGAGATAGACGCCCTTGATCTTCTCCTGATAGCCGGTCCGCTTCTCTTTCATTTTGGAAGAGTCCTTCCTGTTTTCAGCATGGCAAATCGCCCCGGCGGGGGCAATGGCGCCATCGTTTATTCCCCCTCTATTTTTTAATCGGCGGTTAATCTGCCCCGCAAATCTCTTGGCGCCGCATACGCGGCGCCCCGCCTTTGGCGGGGGGAGATTGGCGGAGCCCCCACCCTTCCCTTTTCAGGAGGTTTCCCCCTATGGATTGGTTCCCTTTCTGCAACTCCCTCCGCATTGCCGCCATCTCCACGATTGTGGTGTTTTTTCTGGGGATACTGGCGGCCTACTACATCGCCAAGCTGCCCCGGACGCTCAAGGGCATACTGGACGTGATCCTGACGCTGCCCCTGGTGTTACCCCCCACGGTGGTGGGCTGGCTGCTGCTGTTGCTGCTGGGGCCCCGCCGCCCCGTGGGCGCCTGGGTACTGGAGACCTTTGACCTGCGGCTGGTGATGACCTGGTGGTCCGCCATTTTCGCCACAGTAGTGGTCTCCTTCCCCCTGATGTACCGCACCGCCCGAGGCGCCTTTGAAAGCTTTGACACCACCCTGGCCGACGCCGGGCAGACGCTGGGCCTCTCCAACAGCTATATCTTCTGGCGCATCCGCCTGCCCTACTGCCGCCAAGGAATCCTGGCGGGCATGGTGCTGGCCTTTGCCCGGGCCTTGGGCGAGTACGGCGCCACCTCCATGATCGCCGGCTATACCCCTGGCCGCACGGCCACCATCTCCACCACTGTCTATCAGCTCTGGCGCATCAACGATGACCGGGGCGCCGCCATCTGGGTGCTGATCAACGTGGGCATCTCGACGGTATTCCTGCTGGTGGTGAATCTTCTAGAGTCCCGGGAGCGGCAGCGGAAGAAAGGAGGCCGGGTATGAGCCTGCGCGTGGAGATCCGCAAGGAGCTGGGGGACTTCCATCTCCAGGTAAGCTTCCAGGCAGAAAACGAGATTCTGGCCCTGCTGGGGGCATCCGGCTGCGGTAAGAGCGTTACGCTGCGCTGCATCTCCGGGGTGATGACCCCGGACGAAGGCCGCATCGAGCTGGACGGGCGAGTACTCTATGACAGCGCCGCCCAGATCAACCTGCCGCCGCAGCGGCGTCAGGTGGGCCAGATGTTCCAGCACTATGCCCTCTTCCCCAACATGACCGTGGCCCAGAACATCGCCGCCGCAGTGCCCCGGAGCGAGCGCCGAGCGGTGACAGAGGAGCTGCTGC
>JAHHSB010000153.1 GCA_020025415.1 Oscillibacter sp.
GCCCAGGGACAAAATGGCTGCGGCGATCTGGCCGCAGTTGTGGGCAGCGGCGCCGCCCATGGACACCCCGTAAACCGACAGCTTCCGCCAGCGGGAGAGCAGGATCATGGTCAGCATGGCCGCCACGCCGCCCAGCAGGGAAAAGAGCAGGGCGTTGAGATTGCCGGCAAACACGCCGCCCAGCAGGCAGCGGGAGAGCAGGATCAGCAGCGACTGGGCCGGGCCCAGGGCGTACAGGGCGAAGAGCGTCACCACGTTGGCCAGGCCCAGCTTGATGCCAGGCAGGGGGATAAGCAGGTTCAGGGGCAGAAAATTTTCCACATAGGAAAGGGCCAGGGCCCCCGCCGTCAGCACGGCGCAGAGGGTGAGCTGCTTGGTCGTTATCTTCATGCTTCTGCCCTCCTCAGCCCAGCACGGCGTCCACACCGCCGTCATCGCCGCCGCTGCCCTGAAGCTCGATCACAATCCGCCCGGGCAGGCATACGATGCTCTGCCCGGCCCGGCTGATCTGCCCGGTGTGGACGCAGTCCTGGGTGGGGCAGTCAGCCTCCGTCACCTGGACGCCCGGCTCTCCGCCGGGGCAGAAGGTGACGTGCAGGGTATAGCCGTTGCCGGTGTAGGTCCGGCGATCCTCCTGCGTGGAGGAGAGGTCCAGCTTCTCCACTGTTTGCCCGTCGATGGAGACCACCGCCGCCAGCTCCCCGTGGTCCTCGCCGCCCCATACTACCACGGCGCAGAGGATGGCCAGGGCCACGATGGCGCCGGCGATCAGCCCATCCCATGGGGAGGGGCGGGTGTTAGCGTACCACTTCATAGCTGTAATCCGTGCCCTCAACTTCCTGATATTGATCGGCCAGCCCTTCCGTGATGACCACCCGGCCGTCATCGGTGACCAGCACCAGCTCAAAATCCAGCCCGGAGCTGCGCCAGAAGTCCAGCGCCTGCTCCTCGCCCATGACAAATAGAGCGGTGGAGAGGGCGTCGCACATGGTGCCGTTGCCCGGCTGGGTGCCCAGATCTGCGCCGTTGGCGTCCGCCACCACCGTCACGGACAGCAGCCCGTTGTCGGCGGGGCAGCCGGTTTTGGGGTCCAAAATATGATGATAGGTTTTGCCGTTTTCCTCAAAATAACGCTGATAGCCGCCGGAAGTGACGGCATAGGAATCCTGTACAGAGATCAGGGCGGCGTAATCCTCGGTATGGTTGGGGTCCTGCACGGCCACCACCCAGGCGCTGCCGTCGGTCTTGCCCCCGTGGGCGTAGACGTTGCCCCCCAGGTAGACCAGGCCGCTGTCGATCCCGGCGGCGCGGAAAATGCTCTCCGCCCGGTCGGAGGCGTAACCCTTGGCGATGCCGCCCAGGTCAATGGCCTGGTGGGCGCCGATGCGCACCAGATAGTCCCCGGCGTCCGTTTCCGGCGATGCGCTGATCTGGTCGCTGCCCACGCGCTGGAGCAGCTGGGCAAGGGCCTGCTGGCCGGGCACCTGGTAGGATTCCGAGGTGAAGCCCCAGGCGGAGGAGACGGGGGCGATGGTGATGTCAAAGGCCCCGCTGGTGCGCTGGCTGTAGTCACAGGCGGCGGCAATCAGCTGCCCCGTGACGTCGGAGACGGTGACATCCTGACCGGCCTGGTCGTTGATGGCGGATACCTCACTGCCCTCCTGGGTGCGGGAGAGCAGGCTCTCCAGTTCCTGGACGGTGTCCTGGACCTGCTCCGCCGCCGCCTGGCCGCCGCTGCCGTAAGCCTTTATCTTCATCACCGTGTCCATGGCAAAAAACGACACAAATGCCTCCGATGCCCCGCAGCCGCTGAGCAGCAGGGCCGCTGCTGCCAATACACAGAAAATTCGCTTCATGTTCTCATCCTTTTTTAACCCGAAAAATCAGGGGGAATTTGATTTCATAATATACAATATATATCACATTTTTCCCGTTATCTCAACCGGAAAAGTCCCATTCTGACAGGGAAAAGCCGGGGGCTCACGAGGAAAATGAATTTCTCTGGGCTGAAAACCTTGCAAAAAGATCCGTAATCTGGTAAAATAATACGGCTATCGGCAGTGCCCCCTGCCAAGCCCTGATGATTTTGACTTACCTTGGAGGTTTGCATATATGCAGCATAAAACTGGCGGCGGGAAAAACCGGCCGCAGAAAAAGAATGATTTTACCATTGGCATGATGATGTTCTTCCTGGGCTGCTGCGCAGCGGAGGCCTATCTTCTGGCGGTGCGCCGCTTCTATGTAGACGGCCTGGCGGAAGAGCTGGTGGCCTGGGACGGTATTTTGCAGAAGATGACCCTGGTGGGTCTGGGCGTGCTGGTTTTGGGCGTGGTGGCCGTGGCCTTGTGGCACAAGGCTTCCGAAGGGAAGCGGAGCGTGGCGTATCTGCTGCTGGCGGCGGGGATCTTCCTGGCCGGCTCCGGCTGGATTGTTCGGACCTTTTATCCCACCGGCGTGGAGCTGCTGTGCATCCTGGTTCCCGCGGTGATGGTTTGGGGCATTTTGTGGAAGCTGTATGACCGGGAATGTGTGTATGCTCTGTCCATTCTGGCGCTGACCATGCTGGTGGTGTGGATCTGCCGCCACGGGATCAAGAGCATGTTCTGGGGCAACTGGGTGCTGGCCGGCGCCTGCGTGTATATCGTGCTGGTAGTGGCTGTGGGCTTCCTGGTTTACAAGGCGGAATACGCCAAGGGCAAGGTGGGTAAGGTGCAGATCCTGCCCGCCGAAGCGGGGTATATGGTGATCTACGGCTGCTGCGTGCTGAGCGTGGTGGCTGTGGTGGCGGCGCTGCTGAGCACCACCATCGCCTATTATGCCCTGTGGATGCTGGCCCTGGTGGTGTTTGGCCTGGCGGTGTATTACACGGTCAAGCAGCTGTAAGCGACAAAATCATAAAGCGCCGCTCCCCTTGGTTCTCCTTGCACAGGGGCAACATTGGATGTGCGGGGATCCCCGGCAGAGA
>JAHHSB010000154.1 GCA_020025415.1 Oscillibacter sp.
GAGCTAAGCAATCAAAAAAATGAGAGGGAATATACTATGATCCACATGATACAACGGGCAAAGACCCAGGCGGCGGAGCTGACCATGCAGGCCTACCGGCGGGCGGCGGAGGCGGGGGAGCTGCCCCTGTCTGAGCAGCTCAGCGCCCCGGTGGAGATCCCCAAGGATCCCCAGAACGGCGACTTTACCACCACCTTTGCCCTGGCGGCGGCCAGGGCGCTGAAGATGCAGCCCCGGCAGATCGCCCAGATCCTGCTGGACAAGCTGGGGCTGGAGGGCAGCTACTTTGCCTCGGCGGAGATCGCCGGGCCGGGCTTTTTGAACTTCCGCCTGGGCAGCAGCTGGTTTGAGCAGGTGCTGCGGGCTGTGGAGAGCGAGGATGCCGACTATGGCAGCGCTGACACCTATCAGGGCCAGAAGATCATGGTGGAGTTTGTCTCCGCCAACCCCACCGGTCCCATGCATATGGGAAACGCCCGGGGCGGCGTACTGGGCGACACGCTGGCGGCGGTGCTGGAAAAGTGCGGTGCCGACGTGACCCGGGAGTTTTATGTCAATGACGCCGGCCATCAGATCGACAAATTTGCCCACTCCATCGAGGCTCGCTATCTCCAGATCATCCAGGGGGAGGACGAGGTGCCTTTCCCCGAGGACGGCTATCAGGGCGACGACATCCGGGAGCTGGCCCAGGCCTACTACGATCAGCACGGCGAGGCGTTGCTGAACATGCCAGAGGCGGAGCGGCAGGAGCAGCTGGCCCAGTTTGGCCTGAGCGTCAACCTGCCCAAGATGAAAAGCGACCTGGAGCGCTATAAAATCCACTACGACCAGTGGTTTTATGAATCCACCCTTCACGAAAGCGGGTATGTTGCCGAGACCGTGGCGCTGCTGACGGAGCGGGGCTGGACCTATGAAAAGGACGGGGCGCTGTGGCTGCGTACCGCCGATATCATGCGGGAGAACCTGCTCAAGGCTGGGAAGAAGCAGGTGGACGTGGACAAGCTGGATCTCAAAGACGACGTGCTGCGCCGGGCCAACGGCTTTTACACCTACTTTGCCGCGGATATCGCCTATCACCGCAACAAGTTTGCCGTCCGGGGCTTTGATCGGGTCATCAACGTCTGGGGCGCGGACCACCACGGCCATGTGGCCCGGCTCAAGGGCGCGCTGGACGCCTTGGGGCTCAACGGCACGGAGCGGCTGGATATTGTGCTGATGCAGCTGGTCAAGCTCCTGCGGGACGGCGAGGTGGTGCGCATGAGCAAGCGCACCGGCAAGGCTATCAGCCTGTCCGACCTGCTGGACGAGGTCAGCGTGGACGCCGCCCGCTGGTATTTCAACGCCAAGCCCGACACCCAGATGGAATTTGACTTAGGGCTGGCCGTGCGGGAGGACAGCGAGAACCCCATCTACTATGTGGAGTACGCTCATGCCCGGATCTGCTCGCTGCTGCGCAACCTGCTAGAGGACGGTGTGTCCGTCCCCGCCATGGATCAGGTGGACATGAGCCTGCTCACCGGTGAGGCGGAGGCCGCCCTGATCAAGCAGCTGGCCGAGTATTGCGAGGAGATCAAGCTGGCCGCCCGGGACTATGATCCCAGCCACATCAACCGCTATCTGATGGAGCTGGCGGGCTGCTTCCACCGCTTCTACACTGCCTGCCGTATCCGGGGGGAGGAGGCCAATCTGGCCGCTGCCCGACTGAAGCTGGCGGACTGCACCCGGCTGGTGCTGCGCAACGGACTTAAGCTCATCGGCGTGGATGCGCCGGAGAGAATGTAAGACAGGAAGAAAAGACCAAGGGGACGCCCGGAAGGGGCGTCCCCTTTTTTTGCAGACGGAGAGGAGGGGACGGGCAGTCCAACCGGCTGTGCTCAGCTGCCGAAAAACAGCCGCACGGCGAAGGCGGAGGCGATGAAGCCTGTCAGGTCGGCGGTGAGGGCGGCGGGAATGGTGTGGCGTGTCTTGCGGATTCCGGCGGAGCCGTAGTACACGGCGATGGTATAAAACGTGGTCTCGGTGCTGCCCAGCATCACCGCCGCCACCCGGCCGATGTAGCTGTCCGCCCCGTTGGCGGCGATCAGCTCGCTGCCCACGGCCAGGGCACCGCTACCAGAGATGGGACGCATGAGCATCAGGGACATCAGCTCGCCGGGGATACCCAGGGCATCCAGCAGCGGGGCGCAGCGCAGGGCCAGCCACTCCATGGCCCCGGAGGCCCGGAACATGGACACCGCCGTCAGCAGCCCCACCAGGGCGGGCAGGATCCGCAGCATGACCGTCAGCCCCTCGCCGGCGCCCCGGGTCAGGGCGGCATAAGCGTCCACCCGGCGGCCCAGGGCCGCCACCGCCGTGCCGGCCAGCAGGGCGGGGACCACCAGGGAGGAAAGACTCATCTTGCCCTCCGATCCAGCCGGCTGAGGAGGAACGAGGCCGTCAGTCCCGCTGTAACCGACAGGACCGAGGTCAGCCACACCGCCGGCAGGATGTCAAAGGGGGCGGAGGCGCCGTTGGCGGCTCGCACCCCCGCCACCGTGGCGGGGATGAGCTGAATGGAGGCGGTGTTGAGTACCACCAGGCGGCACAGCTCGTCAGAGGCCACACCGTTGCAGCCCCTGGCCATCCGCTCTGCGGCCCGGATGCCCAGGGGAGTGGCGGCGTTGCCCAGACCCAGTAGGTTGGCCGAGACATTGGCGGACACCGCCGCCAGGGTCTCTGTGTCCCGGCAGGCATTGGGCAGCAGTCGGCGCAGCAGCGGGCGGAAGGCCGCTGCCAGCTGTTCTGACAGGCCGCTTTGACGCAGCAGCTCCATGATGCCCGACCATAGGCACAGCACCCCGGTCATGGAAAGACACAGGTCCACCGCGCTCTGGGCTCCTTCCATGGCGGCGGAGGTCACCGCTTCCAGATTCCCTGTCAGCAGGCCGAAAAACAGGGAGATCAGCACCAT
>JAHHSB010000155.1 GCA_020025415.1 Oscillibacter sp.
GTATCAGCCCCGCCACCGGCCCGGACAGGGAGAAGTCCGAGGTGCCCAGCAGATCAAACGCCGCGCCGGCCAGCAGGGAACAGACCGTGGCGGTCAGGCTGCCTATCCAGCCCAGCAGGTACTTGCCCAGCACCACATCCCGGGCCGAGTAGGGCAGCATGCCTGCCAGCCGGTCCCACTTGCAGCGCTCGTCAAAGGCCATGGCGGAGTAGGGCAGCATGGCCCCGTAGATGGCGGCCAGAGGGGCAATGGAGCCGCCGGGAATCAGGGAGAAGAGGACAATGAGGACCAGCATCCAGCGCAGCTGCTTGCACAGCACGTACCAGTCTTTAAGCAGTAAGCTTTTCATACGCCGCCATCCTCCTTGCTCATAAACAAAATAATATCTTCCAGGTTGGGACGCTCCGGGGCAAACACAGGGGAGACCTCTGCCCGCCGGACCAAGGCCCGGGCGCCGTACTTGCCGATCTCGCGGCCCAGAACCATTCCCTCAGGCAGGTCTGCCAGCTGCTCGGCGGTGCAGCGCACGATGGCGTATTCCTCCAGCAGCCGGTCCTTCTCCTCGAAAAAGCGCAGCCGCCCCCGGTGGAGGAAGGCGATATAGTCGCATAGCTTCTCCAGGTCGCTGGTGATGTGGGAGGAGATAAGGATGGAGTGATCCTCGTCCCGGGAGAAGTCCTCAAACAAGGTCACGATCTCGTCCCGGACCACGGGGTCCAGGCCGGAGGTGGGCTCATCCAGGATCAGCAGCCGGGGCCGGTGGGCCAGGGCCGTGGCAATGGCCAGCTTCATCTTCATGCCCCGGGAGAAGTCCTTGAACATCTTTTTCTCCGACAGGCTGAAGCGCTCTAAGTACGACTGATACAGAGCGTCGTCCCAGTTTTCATAGATCTCCGCCATCACCCGGCCGATTTGCCGGGGGTTGAGCATCTCGGGGAAGCAGGCCTCATCCAGAACCACGCCGATGTCCTGCTTGAGCGCCTGGAACTCCGGCGCGGTGTTGTCCTGACCCAGGACCCGGATCTCCCCGGCGTCCCGGCGCAGGGCATTCATGATCAATCGGATGGTGGTGGTCTTGCCCGCTCCGTTTTCTCCTACCATGCCCAGGATACAGCCCGCCGGCAGCGTAAAGCTCACATCCCGCAGGGCAAAGTTGTCAAACTCGCGGCACACGCCCTGCAGCTCCAGGGCCGGCGTCGATTCCATGGTCATGTTACGATTCCTCCTTTAAAATCAGGCGCAGCATATCCAGCAATTCTTCTTCTGTCAGGGCGGAGGCGGCAGCCAGATTCGCCGCCTGCTGCAAATGGGCTTCGATCTGCTTCAGGTTCTCCTCCCGCAGCAGCTGGAGGTTCTTCCGGGCCACGAAGCAGCCCTTTCCCGCTACAGTGTACACGAAGCCATCCGCCTCCAGCTCATCATAGGCCCGCTTGGTGGTGATCACCGAGATCCGCAGATCCCGGGCCAGGGAGCGGATGGAGGGCAGGGCGTCCCCGGGCTGCAGCGCGCCGGAGATGATCTGCTGCTTAATCTGGCTGCGGATCTGCTCATAAATGGGCTGACCGCCGGTGTTGCTCAACAGGATATTCATAACGGCCCCCCTCTCTGCTACTTCTGTATATGTACAGTATATACGGTATGAACGGTTTGTCAAGAGAAAATGGAAAAAAGAATAAGGAACTGGAAAAAGCAGGGGGAATTGTTTCCCGGGGAAGGGGGATGAAAAAAGCGCCCCGCCGGAGTGGCGGGACGCCGGAAAACTGCGCAGATGGGGGATCAGCCGCTGCACACGGGGACGATCCAGCCCTTGGTATCGGGGATCTTGCCCCACTGGATACCGGTCATGATATCGTAGAGCTTCTGGGTCAGGGGGCCGATCTCGCCGTTGTTGATAAAGGCGGACTGGCCCTCATAGTCCAGCTGCTTGACGGGGGAGACCACAGCGGCGGTGCCGGAGCCGAAGACTTCTTCCAGCTTGCCTTCCTTGGCGGCGGCCATGATGGTGTCAATGGAAAGCTTGCCCTCGATGACCTCATAGCCCCAGTCCTTCAGCAGCTCGATGATGGAGCGGCGGGTGACGCCGGGCAGCACGGTGCCGTCGGTATCCTGGGTGGCGGCGGTATAGAGCTTGCCGTCGATCTTGAAGAAGATGTTCATGGCGCCCACTTCCTCAACGTACCTGCGCTCCTGACTGTCCAGCCACAGCACCTGGCTGTAGCCCTTCTCCTCCGCCTTGTGGCCGGCCAGCAGGCTCACGGCATAGTTGCCGCCGCACTTGGTGAAGCCGGTGCCGCCGGGACAGGCGCGGACATAGGTGTCCTCCACATAGATCTTGATGGGGGCCAGGCCCTCCTTATAATAAGCGCCGGAGGGAGAGCAGATGATGATGAACTGGTAGCTGGTGGAGGCGTGGACGCCCAACTGGGCCATGGTGGCGATGGTAAAGGGACGGATGTACAGGGAGGCACCCTCGGTGTAGGGGACCCAGTCCTTTTCCACTTCCACCAGAGCCTTGATGGCCTGGACAAAGTCATCCTCGGGGATGCGGGGGATGCACAGACGGTCCTGGGTGTTGTTCATCCGGCGGGCGTTGCAGTCCGGACGGAACAGCTGGATCTTGTTGTCAGCAGTGCGGTAGGCCTTCAGACCCTCAAAGCACTCCTGGGCGTAGTGAAACACCACGGCGGAGGGATCCAGGCTGATGGGGGCATAGGGGACGATGCGGGCATCGTGCCAGCCTTGGCCCTCGTCATAGTCCATGATAAACATATGGTCGGAGAAGGTCAGGCCGAAGCCCAGGGTGCTTTCGTCAGTGGGCTTTGTCTTGGGAGCGGTGGTTTTGTTGATTTTGATATCCAGCATAATC
>JAHHSB010000156.1 GCA_020025415.1 Oscillibacter sp.
CTCCTCCATGGTATAGGCCTCGATGATGTCGCCCTCTTTCAGGTCATTGTATTTTTCCACCGTCAGGCCGCACTCATAATTCTGCGCCACTTCCTTGACGGAGTCTTTAAAGCGCTGCAGAGAGCCCAGGGAACCGTCGTGGATGACGATGCCGTCCCGGACCACCCGGGCCGAGCAGCTGCGCAGCAGCTTGCCGTCTTGCACGTAGCAGCCAGCCACGGTGCCCACGCCGGAGACCTTGTAGGTCTGACGGATCTCCGCGTGGCCCAGCACCACTTCCCGGTATTTAGGAGCCAGCATACCCTTCATGGCGGCCTCGATCTCGTCGATGCAGTCATAGATGACCCGGTACATCCGCATATCCACATTGGAGCGGACAGCGCTGTCCCGAGCGGCAGCGTCCGGCCGGACGTTGAAGCCAACGATAATGGCGTTGGAGGAGGCAGCCAGCATCACGTCGGATTCGTTGATTGCGCCCACGCCGCCGTGGATCACCCGGACGTTGACCTCCTCGTTGGAGAGCTTCTCCAGCGAGGCCTTCACAGCCTCCACGCTGCCCTGGACGTCGGCCTTGACGATCAGGGCCAGCTCCTTGCGCTCGCCGGCCTGGATCTGGTCGAACAGATTCTCCAAAGAAACCTTCTGCACGGGGGCAGCGGCCTTCATGCGCTCCTCGGCCTTGCGCTGCTCCACCAGCTCCCGGGCCATGCGCTCATCGGCCACGGCGAAGAAGGGACTGCCGGCGCTGGGCGCCTCGGAAAGGCCTGCAATCTCCACGGGGACGGAGGGACCGGCCTCGGTCAGGCGCTTGCCCTTGAAGTCCATCATGGTGCGCACACGGCCCACGGCGGTGCCGGCGATGATGATGTCACCCTGCTTGAGGGTGCCGTTCTGCACCAGCAGCGTTGCCACGGGGCCGCGGCCCTTGTCCAGCCGGGCCTCGATCACGGTGCCCTGGCCGACCCGGTTGGGGTTGGCCTTCAGCTCCGACATCTCGGCGGTGAGCAGCACCATTTCCAGCAGCTTGTCGATGCCGATGTTCTGCTTGGCGGAGATGGGGCAGCAGATCGTGTCGCCGCCCCACTCCTCGGCCACCAGACCGTACTCCGTGAGCTGCTGCATGACCCGATCGGGGTTGGCGCCGGGCTTGTCGATCTTGTTGATGGCCACCACAATGGGGATATTGGCGGCCTTGGCGTGGTTGATGGACTCCACCGTCTGGGGCATGATGCCGTCGTCGGCGGCCACCACCAGGATGGCAATATCGGTGATCATGGCGCCGCGGGCACGCATGGAGGTGAAGGCCTCATGGCCA
This sequence comes from Oscillibacter sp., assembly GCA_020025415.1. GTDB lineage: Bacteria > Bacillota > Clostridia > Oscillospirales > Oscillospiraceae > Oscillibacter. The sequence continues at coordinate 1,316 of JAHHSB010000156.1, forward strand.
GGGGTATCCAGGAAGGTAATCATCCGGTCGTCCACCTTGGCCTGATAGGCGCCGATGTGCTGGGTGATGCCGCCGGCCTCCCCGGAAGCCACGGAGGTGTTCCGAATGGTGTCCAGCAGGGAGGTCTTGCCGTGGTCCACGTGACCCATGACTACCACCACGGGGGCGCGGGGGATCAGATCCTCGGGCTTATCCTCGGTGGTGTCGATGAGCTTCTCCTCAATGGTGACCACCACTTCTTTTTCCACCTTGCAGCCCATCTCCTCGGCGATGATGGCGGCGGTGTCAAAGTCGATAAGCTGAGACAAAGAGGCCATCACGCCGTTTTTCATCAGGCACTTGACCACTTCGGCGCCGGTCTTTTTCATGCGGGAGGCCAGCTCGCCCACGGAGATCTCATCGGGGATAGAGACCTTCACAGGGGCCTTCTTGGCGATCTCCAGCTGCAGGCGGCGCATCTTCTCCGCCTCGTCCTGGCGGCGCTTGCTGGAGAAGTTGGCGTTATTGCTGCGGCTGCGGTTGTTGCGGAATTTCTCCTTGCCGCCGCTTCGCTGCTGCATCCGCTCGCCCCGCTGCTGCATCCGCTCGCCCCGCTGGCCGCCCAGGGTCTCCAGCCGCTCGTCATACTTGGCCAGGTTCACGTCGCCGCCTTTGCGGGTGTCCACGATCTTCTTCTGGGGCACCCGGCTGGAGGGCTGAACGGGCTGGACAGGCTGCTTGGCCTGCTGATTCTGCTGGCCTTGGGGAGCCTGCTGACCCTGCTGGGGCGCGGGCTTGCCGGCTTCGGCCTTGGCGGGCGCCTTGGCTTCGGCCTTGCTCTCCGCCCGAGGTGCGGCATCTTTGACGGGCTCCGCCTTGGCGGGGGCGGCCGCCGGCTCCTGATAGGTGTCGGCATAGATTTCCTGAATGCTGGAGATCTGATGATGCTGGGTCAGATATTCAAACACCAGCGACAGCTCCTCATCACTCAGAGCCTGCATATGGTTTTTGGGGGTCGTGGCGTATTTGCTCAGGATATCGGAAACCTCCTTGGTGGGAAGGCCGAAATCCTTGGCCAGCTCGTGGACCCTGTATTTATTCAAAGAACTTGTACTCAATCAAGCCACCTCCATAGTTCTCCCTCCGCCGGACCGGCGAAGCCAGCTCCGCCGCGCCGCACGCAGGCAGAGGATCTGTCTGCGCCGGAGTATTGCCGGCGGCACGGGGCCGACCGGGTGATTGTCATGCGAAAAAGCGCCGGGAAACGGGCTGCCGGCCCGAAGGGCCCGGCCCCCGCGGTATTGGGCGGGAATGTTCAGCCTTCCTTCTTTTTCCGGAAAGAGCCCTTGCCCTTTTTGACCGGCCGGCTGTGGGCGTAGGGCCGGGAAGGCCGGCTCTGCTCCCGCGGGGCTGCGCTCCGCCTGCCGCCTGTGCGGCGGTCGGGCTTTCCGGCCCGGGCAGGGGGCTTTCCGGCCCGGGCAGGGGGCTTTCCACCGGCCCGCCGGTCGGGGACCGGATGCCTCTCCTGCTGCCGGAAAGCCTTCGGCGCCTGCGCGGGGGGAGC
>JAHHSB010000157.1 GCA_020025415.1 Oscillibacter sp.
TTCCATTATAGAACATCCGTTCCCTTTTGTAAAGGTGGGCGGAGGATTTTTTTCTCTTGCATTTTCCACGCAAGTGTCCTATACTGCCCATAGGAACACAATTGAATCACTTGTCTTCGGGGCGGGGTGTAATTCCCCACCGGCGGTACAGTCCGCGAGCGGCTTCTAAGAGAGTGCAGCTGACCCGGTGAAACTCCGGGACCGACAGTGAGAGTCTGGATGGAAGAAGATGCGCGCAGCATGGGGGCTCCTTTGTTGCTTGTTTACCTTGGAAGGCAACGTTCAAGGTGTTTGCAGGCAAACGAAAGGAGTTTATTGTTTTATGTCTGATCTCCAGGTAAATACTGCCGGCCGGGCAAGCATCGGCAGCAGAACCCATCGCATTACCGTCACGGCCATGCTTTCCGCGGTGGCCACGGTATTGATGTTCATTGATTTCTCGGTGCCGTTCATGCCCGCTTTTATCAAGATGGACATTTCTGAACTGCCCGCGCTGCTGGCATCTTTCAGTCTGGGCCCCTGGTATGGTGTGGCCGTGTGCCTGACCAAGAATTTGATCAACTGTCTGCGCACCTCCACCGGCTGCGTGGGTGAGCTGAGCAATTTCCTGCTGGGCGCGGTGTTCACCTACTGCGCGGGCGCCATCTATCAGCGCTTCCACAACCGCAAGAGCCGCAAGGGCGCTTTGATCGGTTGCATCGTGGGCGCCGCCGCCATGGCGTTGCTCAGCGTTCCGCTGAACTACTACCTGATCTATCCGGTGTATTCCAAGCTCATGCCCATCGACACGATCATCGGGATGTATCAGGCGATTCGCCCCTCCACGAACGGTTTGATGGACTGCTTGGTCATTTTCAATATGCCCTTCACCTTCTTCAAGGGTATTTTGGATGTGGTCTTGTGCTTTTTGATCTACAAGCCGCTCTCCCCCCTGCTGCATAAATAAGGCTCCGGCGATTCTGCACGGCAGACATCCGCTCACCTGCGGAGTCTGCCGTGTCCTTTTATTCATTTTGAGAAAGGAGACTCTTCCATGGATGATTCGGATTTCCTCCTCGGCCAATCCGGGGATCCCTTGTCTCCCGCCCCCGTGCCCAAGCCAGCCGGGGCACAGCCGCCGGACGCTTCCCCTCTGGAAGCGGAAGTGTCTCCCGATCCCGGCGGTCAGCCAGAACAGGCCCCCGCTCCCCGGCGGCGGAGGGTGCCCGCCTGGCTTTGCAGCCGGGAAAATTTCTCCCGCCTGCTGTTTCTGCTGGGCCCCTGGTGCTGCTATGTGATGGTGGAGGTTCTGAATAACAACGACCCCCTCCGCAGCCTCAACCCGGTGCAAGTATGCTTCAATCTGCTGTGGTACTATCTGCTCTTCTGGCTGCCCCGGCTGCTGCTGGGCCGACGGAATATCGCCGCCGCCATGGCCTCGGGGCTGTGTTTCCTGGCGGGTCTGGTGAACCACTATGTCCTTACCTTCCGGGGGCGGATCATCTTCCCCTGCGATGTGCTGGGTCTGCGGACCGCCTTGAACGTAGCCGGGGACTATGATTATACCCCGGATCTTGCCATCTGCAAGGCCCTGTGCCTGCTTGCGCTGTACTGGGCGCTGCTGCTGGCCTCCCACCTTTATGACCGGCGAAAAGGCCGCCAGCGGCTGCGCCGGGTCACGGCGGCGGCCTCCTGGGTCTGTATGGCGGGGTTTTTGTTCGCCTTTTTCTGTACGCCCCTGCTCCCCACCGTGGGCATCTATACCCAGCAGTGGAAAACCCAGGCCAACGGTTTTGTCCTCAACTTCATGACCGCCCTGCGCAACAGCTTTGTCTCTGCGCCGGAGGGCTATTCGGCAGAGACCGCCCAGGAGATTGCCGATCGGGTGTCCCAGGCCACGGTGGAAACCCCAGATCTGGAGCCGCCCACCAACCTGATCGCGATCATGAACGAGTCCTTGGCGGATATGCAGGAGAGTTTCCCCAATCTGGAGCTGAGCAACGACCCCTTGGCTTTCTACCACTCCCTGACGGAAAACACAGTGAAGGGCACCCTGATCTCCCCGGTGACCGGCGGCGGCACCGCCAATGTGGAATTTGAGTTTCTCACCGGCGGATCCCTGGAATTCCTGCCAACCTCCACCGTGGCATATCAGCTCTATTTCTACGACGGGATTCCCTCCCTGGTTTCTCAGGTCAATTCCCTTGGCTATGCGGCCACCGCCTTCCACCCCTACCTCTCCTCCGGCTGGAACCGCACCTCGGTCTACCCGTGGCTGGGCTTTGAGCAGCAGCTGTATCAAGAGGATGTGGTCAGCCCCAAAACCATTCGCCAGTACATCAGCGACAGCTCGGATTACGAACAGCTCTACCGTCTGACGGAGGAGAATGAAGGCAGCACCTTCCTCTTCAACGTAACCATGCAGAACCACAGCGGCTACGCCCAGGGCTGGAACAATCTGGAGCAGACCGTTTCCGTCACAGGCAGCAATCCCGGTCCTTCCGCCATCACAACCCAGTATTTCTCCCTGGTGGACGAGAGCGACCAGGCCCTGAAGGAACTGATCGACTATTACAGTGCCTGCTCCGAGCGCACCATGATCGTCTTTTTCGGGGACCATCATCCGCCCCTGGGCAACAGTTTTTACGAAGCGCTTTACGGCAAGCCCCTGGACGCCCGCACTACGGAGGAGGTTCTCCAGCAGTACAGTGTCCCCTTTATGATCTGGGCCAATTACGATATTCCCGAGGAATCGGGCCTGACGATCAGCGCCAACTTTCTGGGAACCCTCACCGCCCAGCTGGCAGGCTTGCCCCTCACAGGCTGGCAGCTGCTCCAGTCCCTGGTGATGGAGCAGCTG
>JAHHSB010000158.1 GCA_020025415.1 Oscillibacter sp.
TCCGCCGGGCTGGCCTTTGCGGCCCTTTCTTATCTGTTCTGAAAATACCCGCTACTGCCTGTTTGGGCAACAGCGGGTATTTTCCGTACAAAGGATGAGACGGGGACCCCAAAAAGAAGACGCTCAGCCTTCCTTCTGGGCCATCTTGACGGCCACCTTCAGGGCGATCTCCATCATCTGGGTGAAGGTGGTCTGCCGGTCCTCAGCGGGCAGGGCCTCGCCGGTGACGATGCTGTCGGAGATGGTCAGCAGGGCCAGGGCGCGCTTGTGGGCGTAAGCGGCATTGCAGTACAGGGCGGCGGACTCCATCTCGGCGCAGAAGACGCCCATCTTGGCCCAATCCATGGTGGAGTTGGCGGCGTCATAGAACAGGTCGGAGGAGAGCACGTTGCCCACGGGCATCCGGATGCCCATCTCCCGGGCAATGCCCACGGCGGTCTCCAGCAGGGTAAAGTCGGCAATGGGGCAGAAGTTGCCCTTCAGGCCGTACTGCTGGGAGAAATTGGAGTTGGTGCAGGAGGCCTGGGCCGCCACGATGTCCCGCAGCTTTAGGTCGGAAGACAGGGCACCGGCGGAGCCGATGCGGATGATGTTGTCCACATCGTAGAAGTTGAACAGCTCGTAAGAGTAGATGCCGATGCTGGGCATACCCATGCCGGAGGCCATCACGGAGACGGGCTCGCCCTCATAGGTTCCGGTGTAGCCCTGGATGCCCCGGACGTTGTTGACCAGCTTGGCGTCGGTCAGGAAGGTCTCGGCAATGAATTTGGCCCGCAGGGGGTCGCCGGGCATCAGTACGGTTTTGGCAAATGCGCCTTTCTCGGCGCTGTTGTGGGGGGTGGACATAGTAAATTACCTCCTTGTATTTTTCAGTTGTTTTCAGCACAGGGTTTTCTTTTGCAGAGCCGGGATCCCGGCTTGCCTGGGGCCTCAGCCCTCCTCGGCGGCCTTCACCGCCCGGACAATCCGGGACGTGCCCAGCCGGTCGGCACCCAGGTCGATCATAGTCTGGGCGTCCTCCAGCCCGGCGATACCGCCGGCAGCCTTGACCTTGACCTGGGGGCCCACATGCTCCCGCAGCAAGGCCACGTCTTCCCGTGTGGCGCCGCCGCTGCCGAAGCCGGTGGAGGTCTTGATATACTCCGCCCCGGACTCGGTGACGATGCGGCACAGCTCCACCTTCTCCGCCTCGGTCAAAAAGCAGGTTTCGATGATCACTTTCAAAAGCCGGCCGTGGCAGGCAGCCTTCACCGCCCGGATCTCGGCGAGCAGCTGATCCCACAGCCGATCTTTGACCCAGCCCAGGTTGATGACCATGTCGATCTCGGCGGCACCGTTTTCCACCGCCTCCGACGCTTCAAAACATTTAACAGCGGTAGTAGAGTAACCGTTGGGGAAGCCAATCACCGTGCACACCGGCACCTTCCCGGCCACATACTCCGTCGCCAGGCGGACATAGCTGGGGGGAATGCACACCGAGGCGCAGCCGTAGCGGATACCGTCGTCACAGACGGTGCGGATCTCCGCCCAGGTGGCGGTCTGACCCAGCAGGGTGTGATCCACCTTGCTGAGGATCTGCTGATGCTTGCTCATATTATTCTCCTTCCTCCGCCGCGCAGAGAGGCTTGGCCGTATAGTAGACTTCCTTGCCGTTTTCCTCCGTCACGGTAACATAGCCTCGCCGGGCCAGATAGTCCAGGTGGGACATGGCCTCGCCCACGGCGAAGTACTTCTGGTTCAGGGGGAAGTCGTTCCAGTCCCGGCAGCGGATGCTCCAGCTCATTTTGCCGGCGATCTCATAGGCGTTGGAACCGGGACACTCCTCCACAACGCGATAGGTGTTCTCCAGGCGCTGGCGGTGGTGGTGCTCCAGCTCCTCCACCCGACTGTGCAGGTCGCCCAGGATCTGTCGATGGGAGGGCAGCAGCGTGTCCACCGGCAGGTTCTTCACCTTTTCCAAGTTCTCCAGATATACACCCAGGGCGTCCCCCTCCATGCCCCGCCAGCGGGTGATGTTGGGGGTAATGTGGAAGAGCACATGGTCACCGGAGAGCAGCACCCGGTTGTCCGGGTCGTACAGGCACATATGGCCCGGGGTGTGGCCCGGGGTCAGGATCGCCCGCAGGGTCCGCCCGCCGTAGTGCAGGCATTCCCCGTCGGCCACAAATTCATATCCGTTGTAGGGCGGGGCCGCCAGGACCTTGGCCGGATTGGTCTCCCACAGCGCGTGCATCTCTTCCGTGGTGAAGCCGTTGCGGATATAGCTGTCATACTGCAGCCGCCAGGCCTCCGGCGTGCCGTTTTGCTCCAGGGCCTTGCCGTCGATCTCACTGACCAGGATCCGGCAGCCCGGACGGTGCAAGTCCACCGCCAGCCCGGAGTGGTCGCTGTGCTGATGGGTCAGGAAGATATCCGTCCGGTCCATGTCCACATGAAGCTCCTGGAGCTGCCGCTCCAAAGCGCTGCGGCAGGACTCGGAACGAAAGCCTGTATCCACCAGCAGATTGCGTTCTCCCAAAAACAGATAGCTGTTCAAATTCTTCAGCGGATTGCCCTCCAGCGGCACATCCAGCTGCCAGAGCCCTTCGGCAATTTTCGTCGCCACGGCCACTCACTCCTTTTCCCGGCTGCTTTTCCAGCCGGCGTTGCATTTGAATAATTTTGAATAATTATATCATAAAACCGTTGGCCCTGACAAGCCCGGGACCCGGGCTTCCCCGCCAATTCAGCGGGAATTCCCCGCCAGGATCCGGGCCGCCTGCTCCGCCGGGGCAAAGCGTATGGGCATGGCGGCATCACTTCCTTTCTGTGGCTGAGAGTAACAT
>JAHHSB010000159.1 GCA_020025415.1 Oscillibacter sp.
GCCCCGTCAGGGCCGTGATCAGGGTGATCCGCCCCCTCCCCATTCCCCCGGAGAGCAGCGGAACGGCCACAGCCATCCCCTCGGGAATGTTGTGCAGTCCAATCACCGTGGCCAACACCAAACCGCCCCGGGCCAGCGCCGACCCATCGCTCCCAGCAAAGGAGGCGCCCATCACCAGCCCCTCCGGAATATTGTGCAGGGCAATGGCCGCCGCCAGGACCAGCCCCGCCGCCAGCATGCTCCCGCCGCCTTCGCCCTGGGGTGCCAGCCGCTCCACCAGCCGGTCCACGCCTGATCCCAGCAGCAGGATCCCCCCATAGCCAACCAGCACACCGATCCAAACCAGGACCAGCCCCCACTGCTGCGCCGCGCCCACGGCCTCTTCCAGCAGGTCGAAGCAGACCACACCCGTCATCACGCCGGCAGCAAAGCTGAGCATCAGGCTCAGCCTCCGCCCGGAGGACCGCGGCCGCAGCAGACAGGCTGCCACCGCGCCGAAGCCGATCCCGCCCATTCCAGCCAGCGTGGTCACCGCAAAAATCTCAACCGGCAGACTCGTCTCCTCCCTTCCGCCGCTCCTCTTCTCCGCGGCCTCCTGCCCCTATGCTTATGCGCCCCAGGGAAAAAGCAGACGCGGCGGCAGCAAACTTTCCCCCTTCCGGTGCCCGCAGCCACAAAAAGCCGCCCGGAGGCGGCTGTCAGCCTGCCCCCGGGCGGTCCATCTCGTTTCATTTTCCAACCGGCTCGGCGCAGTGGGTCTTGACATACTCCTGCACATAGCGCATAAAATTTCGGGTCACCGGAGAAGTGGTCTTAAGCTGGGGCACCCCCATGCCCGGCACCGGGTGCTGGGCCGGCTCCATGGGCAGCAGCCTCCGGATCCGGTCTGGTTCCAGGGGCTGCGCGTCCTTTTTCCCTGTGTGGATCTTCCCTTCCCGGTTATGGAACTGCCCTCCGGCGCATAGGGTTTCAAAAAAGGGGATGATCCTAATTACAATCCATGTTGTCCAATCTGGAGAAACACTCTCCTCCATCGCTTCCAATTACGGGGTAGACCCCCGGATCCTGGCCGCCGACAACGAGGTGCCGGAAAGCGGAGCCCTGGCCGTGGGGCAGACGCTGGTGGTACGCTTTCCCCGCCTGGTCCACGCCGTGTCCCCGGGGGATACCCTGGAATCCGTGGCGGCGGACTATGGGGTCAGCCTGCGGACCCTGTGGCAGAATAACTGGTATCTGGATGGCAGCCGGAAGCTGACTGCCCGCCAGCCGCTGATTATCCGCACCTTTGACCAGCCCTCCCGAACCGCTCAGTTCAACGGCTATGCCTATCCCCAGATCGACCCGTCCCTGCTCCGGGCAGAAGCGTCTTACCTGAGCTATGTCACGCCCTTTACTTACGGCATCTCCGCCGAGGGCAGCCTGCTGCCTCTGGATGACGAAGCCCTGCTGACCGTCACCCGGGAGCAGGGTGCCCGCCCGGTGCTGCACCTGTCCAGCTACACGGAAAACGACCAGTTTGACTCCAACCGGGCGGCCAAACTCCTCACAGACATAGCCGCCCAGGACCGGATGCTCCTGGAGATTGAGGCACTGATCCAGGAAAAGGGCTTCGCCGGCGTGGACGTGGACTTTGAGTTCCTGCCCCCCGCCCTGGCCGACAGCTACGCCGCCTTTCTGGCCCGGATGCGCCAGCGCCTGGGGCCCCAGGGCTATTTTGTCTGGGCGGCCCTGGCTCCCAAAACCTCCCCCGACCAGCCCGGTCTTTTGTACGAGGGGCATAGCTATGATGCCGTGGGCGCGGCGGTGGACGCGGTGCTGCTGATGACCTATGAGTGGGGCTATACCTACGGGCCGCCCATGGCCGTAGCACCGCTGCCCAACGTCCGGGCCGTGCTGGAATATGCCCTGACCGTCATCCGTCCGTCCAAGATCTTCCTAGGGATCCCCAACTATGGCTATGACTGGCCCCTGCCCTTCCAGGACGGCGTCACCCGGGCCGAGTCCATCTCCAATCACCGGGCCATCGAGCTGGCGGTGCAGTACGGGGTGCCCATCTCCTATGATGAGGAGGCCCAGGCCCCCAACTTCACCTATGAAAACGAGGGCATCACCCACCAGGTCTGGTTTGAGGACGCCCGCAGCATCGCCGCCAAGCTGGACTTGATCTCCCAGTACGGCCTGCGGGGTGCCAGCTTGTGGAATATCAACCGCCCCTTCTCCCAGACCTATCTGACCATCGCTTCGCTCTTTCAGATCTTCTGAAACTTCCGGACAATGCAAAAGCAGGGCAGCGAATACTGCCCTGCTTTTGCTGTGTGTAGATATAGAGAAAGGAGAGGGAAAACACATGGGGTTCATCAGCTCTCTTGCTGATGGCCACATCATACCGCCTGCTCCCGGCGAAAGTCAACTATTGCCCGGGAGGATTCACAATTTGTTTACACCGCCAACACTTTGCTCATTTTTTATTTACAATTCGTTCAAATCCGCCCCCCTTTGCGCCGTTTCCCCCTCCTGGAAAGTCTCTCTTTTCTCCGGCTCCCGCGGGATTGTCATTTTTTTGTTGTTGTTTTTCCGCCTCCTCCTGCTACAATAATGGCGACAATATTTGACAGAAAGGAAACCGGATATGCGACGTCTGTTCTCTTTACTGTGCGCAATGGCGCTGATTTTACCTCTGGGCGGCTGCGGCTCCTCCGATCCTGCTGGTTCCGGCCTGGAGCCTGACGGTTCCGCCGCCTCTTCGGAGGATTCCATTCCCGAATCGGAGCCCTATACCATTCTGGACCCCACCG
>JAHHSB010000016.1 GCA_020025415.1 Oscillibacter sp.
CTCTTTTAGGAACCGTATATTTTCAAATAGCAAAGCCGGCGAATGTTTAATCATTCGCCGGCTTTGCTGTATATGGGGGGATTCAGTTAAAACTTATTCCAGAGGCAGCACCTTGCCAGGGTTCAGCAGGCCCTTGGGATCGAAGGCCAGCTTGATGCGGCGCATCAAAGCGATGACATCGGGACCCAGGGTCTGGACCAGGTAAGGAGCCTTGGCATAGCCGATGCCGTGCTCGCCGGACATCTGGCCGCCGTGCTCGGTGGCGTAGTCATACAGCTTCTTCAGGAACTCGTCGGAGTCAGCCATGAACTTGGCCAGATCGCAATCGGCATCCAGAGGATAGGTGTTGACATGGACGTTGCCGTCGCCAGCGTGGCCGCAGTTGCGGACACCCAGGTTCATCTCCTTGCCCAGCTCATTGGCATACTTGATGTAAGCAGGCATTTCAGGAATGGGCAGCACGATATCGCACTCGTCAGAGACGGGGTGGTTGGCGGAGATGGACTCCATGGCGTTGGCACGGACGGACCACACGGTACGGATGCTCTCGGGAGTATCGTACACCATGACGTCCATAGCGCCGTTGTCCACGAAGGTCTCGGCAGCGTTCTCCATGATGGTATCCATCTCTTCCTCGGTAGCGGTATCGAAGGCCACCAGCAGGTAAGCACCGATGGGCTCGCCGTCAACCTCGGCGGGATAGGACACCTTATCCATGTACTTCTCGATGGAAGTCACGGTGTAGCGGTCCATGTACTCGATGGACTGGGGAGCCAGGCCGGCCAGACGGATCTTGGAAGCGCACTCGATGCAGCTCTCCAGATTGGGGAACAGGGCCAGGAAGCTGGCGGTCTTGGACATGGGAGACACGACCTTCAGGCTCAGCTCGGTGATGATGCCCAGAGTGCCCTCGGAGCCGATCATCAGGTGAACCAGGTTGTAACCGGTGCTGGTCTTGGCAACCTCAGCGCCGAACTTCATGACCTGGCCGTCGGGCAGGACCACGGTCATAGCCCGGACATAGTCACGGGTGCAGCCGTACTTCACAGCCTTCATGCCGCCGGCGTTGGTGGCAACGTTGCCGCCAACGGTAGCGAACTTCTCGCCGGGCTCGGGAGGATAGGCAACACCGTGAGCGGCGGCATCCTCGGCCAGGTCGTTCACCAGCACGCCGGGCTGGACGCGGACCACGAAGTTGGGCAGGTCATAGCCCAGGATCTTGTTCATCTTGGTGGTATCGATGATCACACCGCCCAGGGTCGCCACGCAGCCGCCGCTCAGGCCGGTGCCGGCGCCGCGGGGAACGATGGGAATATCGTTTTCATAGCACAGCTTGCAGATGGCGGAAACTTCCTCGGTGGTGAGGACTTCCACGACGACTGCGGGCAGATACTGCTTCTCCACGACGGGCATCTCATCGTGACCGTAGTCCTCCTTGATGTCCGCGCCGGTGTAAACTCTGCCGGGGGCAATGCTTTTGAGCTTTTCAATTACTTCAGGGGTGGGCTGATTGTAAGCCATAATAAAGTTCCTCCTTACAATAATTCTTTCTTGTTTTACTTCAGCTTGCGGATCTCCTCGATCAGCAAGGGCAGAATCACCTTCACGTCGCCCACGATACCCACGTTCGCATACTCGAAGATGGGGGCGGACTCGTCCTTACTGATAGCAACGATGTACTTGGAGCCCATGGCACCGGAGATGTGCTGCATAGCGCCGGAGACGCCGCAGGCAATGTACAGCTTGGGAGCCACGATCTTGCCGGACTGACCCACCTGGTGGGCACGGGACATCCAGCCCTCCTCGATGACGGGACGGGTGGCGCCGATCTCAGCGCCCAGCAGCTCGGCCAGCTCGTTGACCAGGTGCAGCTCCTCGGCGCTGCCCATACCACGGCCGGCGGTGACGATCACATCAGCGCCCTCCAGGTTGACGGCCTCGGAGATATCCTTGGTGACCTCCACCAGCTTGGCGCGGATGGCGTCGCTGGGGATTTCCACGGAAGTCTTGGTGACGGCGGCGGCAGCGCCCTGCTCGGGCTTGCTGTAGCTGCCGGAACGCAGGGTGGCGAACTGAGGACGGGCAGAGCCCATGGTCAGGTGCTCCAGCACGGTGCCGCCGAAAGCGGGACGGGTGTAAGCCACGGCGCCATCCACCACTTCCACGACAGTGGCGTCGGTGACGCAGCCGGTGTTCAGGCGAGCGGCCAGGCGGGGAGCCAGGTCCTTCGCCGTCTGGGTGCCGCTCATCAGCACCACATCGGGATCCACGGCGGCGATCTGAGCCTGCAGGGCGGCGGTCAGCTCATCGCAGCTGGCAGCCTCGGTCTCCACCAGGGTAACAGGCACGCCATAAGCGGCCACCTGAGCGGCAGCCTCGTCCAGGCCGGTGCCCACCATCACAGCGGTGGCCTCGCCCAGAGCGGCGGCGGGAGTCAGGATTTCCAGGCTGCCATTGATGGCCTTGCCCTCTTTGACTTCAATATATGCTAAAACTTTCACTGTCTTTTCTCCCCCTTATCACAGAGCGTTGTCTTGCTTCATGACGGCCATGGCCTTGGCAACCGCGTCAGCGGCGACCTTCTCCTGAATCAGCAGGCCAGCCTCTCTCTTGGGAGGCTCGGTGTAAGAGGTGCAGGTGACCACGGACTCCACGGCGCTCAGGCCGGCATCAGCGGCGGTGAGCACGGGGATCTCCGCCTTACGGGCAGCCATCTTGCTCTTGATGGAGGGATAGCGGGGATCATAGCCGGGCTTGGCAATGGTGTACACGGCGGGAGAGGCGGTCTCGTAGGTGGCGATGCCGTCTTCGGTCTCCTGCTTGGCAATCAGGCCGTCGCCGTTAGGGGCGACCTCGATCACGGAAGAGACGAAGGGCAGACCCATCTTCTCAGCCAGCATGGCGCCCACCTGGCCACGGATCTCGTCGGTGGACTCCTTGCCGCAGAGGACCAGGCCAAAGTGCACGCCGCTCTTCTCCTCGCAGGTCTTGACCACCTGAGCCAGATAGCCGGCCTTGGCGCCGTCATCACCGGCAGCCAGGTCCTCGGCGTTGAACAGGTAAGCCTTGTTCACGCCGACGGCGATCAGGTTCTTCAGGGCGTTCTTGGCGGTCTCGGGGCCGATGCAGGCCGCGGTGACGGTGCCGCCGTTGGCCTCGCAGTAGCGGACAGCCAGCTCCACGGCGTAAGTATCAAATGCGTTGGCAACCCGCTCGATCTCGGCGGTAGCGGGAGCCTGTGTAGCGGGATCCAGATGCACTTCAACGAAATCGTCCGGAACCTGCTTGACACATACCAGAATATCCATTATATGTACTCCTCCTGTAATGTGCTGTGATAAAATTTCAAAAATTGGGGATCAAGCTTGTCTTACAGCTTGCCGATGGTGGAACGAGAGATGACGACGCGCTGGATCTCGTTGGTGCCCTCGAAAATGGAGAAGATCTTGGCATCGCGATACAGCTTCTCCACGGGATACTCGCGGCTGAAGCCGTAGCCGCCCAGGATCTGCACGGCATCGATGGCGTTCTGCTGCACGGCGTCACCGGCGAAGGCCTTGGCGCAGGAGCCCAGATCGCTGAAGGGCAGGCCGGCGTCGGCAGTGTTCAGAGCCTGCGCGATCAGGCTGCGGGAAGCCTCGGTACGGATGCGCATGTCGGCAACCTTGAAAGCCAGGGCCTGGTTGGCCAGGATGGGCTTGCCGAACTGCTTGCGCTGACGGCCATACTCCACAGCCTCGTCGATGCAGCGCTGGGCAACGCCGGTGGCGACCACGGCGCAATTGATACGGGCCAGGTCCAGGGTCTTCATGGCAGTGATGAAGCCGGTGTTCTCAGCGCCGATCATGTTCTCGGCGGGAACGCGGACGTCGTCGAGCACCACATCGCTGGTGATGGAGGTACGAATGCCCATCTTCTTCTCGTGGTTGCCCACGCTCAGGCCGGGAGTTCCCTTGTAAACCAGGAAGGCAGACATGCCCTTGGTGCCGCCCAGCTCCTTGTTTGTGGTGGCGGTGACCACGAAGAAGTCAGCAACCTCGGCGCTGGTGATGAAGCACTTGCGGCCGTTGAGGATGTAGTCGTTGCCATCGCGGACAGCGGTGGTCTTGCCGCCGGCGGGGTCACTGCCGGCGTTGGGCTCGGTCAGGGCAAAGCAGCCGAAGCCGCCGTTGATGATAATATCGCAGCACTTCTTCTTCTGCTCGTCGTTGCCGGAAATCAGCACGGGCTTGAGAGCCAGGCCGTTGCCGCTCAGGGTGACGGCCATGCCGGCGTCAGCGATGGCGATCTGCTCGATCAGAGCAGCGCAGGTGATGCGGTCCAGGCCCAGGCCGCCGAACTGCTCGGGCACGTCCAGCATGTGCAGCTGCATCTCGATGGCCTTCTCATACAGTTCGCGGGGCCACTCGCCAGACTCGTCATACTCCTTGACCTGCTCTTTGAGCTCGTTCTGGCAAAAGTTGCGGACGTCCTGCAAAAGGTCGCGGGACTCCTCAGAAAGAATGTAAGACATGGCTAAAAATCCTCCCAAATACTTGATGTGCTAATGATTTCCATTTTCCGGGTTATCTTCACCCGTACGATTTCCTGAATTTTATCACACCTGGTATACCAAGTCAACTCGGTCCAAATTTCGGTGGCCGCCAAAAATCAAGGGGAAAAATTGTACAAAACTGTCAAACTCCCTTCTGTTTATACCTATTAATGTTAAAATTTTGTCCATCTTTTTGATCCGCTTTCAAGAAAATCGTTTAAGAAAAGGGCTTGAAGTTTGGGGTAAGACATGTTATGGTAAACATGTTATGATTTTAACAATTTCGACCTTTTTTAGCAGGATTTTTCCTGTAAAAATTTTTTATTTTTTATAATATTTTAACGAAGGAGGAGGGGATGTGATGGCTGCAAGCAGGAATTCCGCTGCATTTGGCCGCCTTCAGCCGGCGGAAACCAAACGCGCCTGCGAAGTCATTTTTGAACAGGTGCGCAGTCTGATTGCCAGCGGCGAGCTCAAGCCGGGCGACCGGCTGCCCAGCGAGCGGAACATGATGGAGATGTTCCACCGCAGCCGCCCCACCATCCGGGAGGCGCTGCGCATGCTGGAGCGTTCGGGCTATATCCGCACGGTGGCCGGCAGCAACGGCGCCATCGTCATGGAGCTGAACAACCGCTATCTGCAGCAGACTATGCAGGACGCCCTGGAGATCGGGCACATCTCCCTGGCCGAGATGTGCGAGTACCGCATGGTCAGCGAGGACGCCACCGTGGCCTGGGCTGCTCAGCGGGCCACGGCGGAGGACGTGGCCGCCCTGCGGGACATTGTGGAAAAAATGGAAGCGCTGATCGGCCACGGGGACTATGTGTCTTTCATCGACCTGGATCCGGTGTTTCACGGGCTGCTGGCCGTGGCCGCCAAGAACCAGGTGAGCATGACCATGAACCAGACGTTCAGCAAGCTCTATCGGGAGTTTATGAAGGGGACCATGGATGGCCTGACCCGGGAGGCCCGGTTGACCATGGCCATCAAGGTCCAGACCAAGCACCGGGAGATCTGCGAGGCCATCGCCGCTCACAACGTGGAGGCGGCGCGTCAGGCTATGGCGGACCACCTGGATGACTGCCGCACCGAACTGCGGGATCCCCGTGCCGCCGCGCGTCACGGGTAAATCCGGTTTTGAAAAGGGTGTCTGCCTGCGCGCCGCGGGCGGACACCCTTTTTCTGTTTTTCCTCCTTGGCCGCCGGTCGGAATCCATTTTCCAGGGCGGGAAGCCCGGGATCTCTATGCATATTTTATGAAAAAGCCCTTGGTTTTTCAGGCGGAATCCGTCAAAGTGCAGAAAATATTTTTTTCAAGAAAACCCGCAAATTCTCCCGGTTGACCTGGTTATCCGGGTGTGCTAACATAATTTATGGTATATGTTAGGAATACGCCTATCTCCGCGCCCCGCTGCGGCGGGACGCAGGGCGTTTCCATGAAGATCTTTGGCTTTGTACCCGATTTGATTTTCAAATTATTTATAATGGAGGCACTCAAAATGATTACCAGCTTTGACGAAATGATCAAAAAGGCATCCCAGAACAAGCCCATGCGGCTTGCCGGCGCCGCCGCTCAGGATGACGCCACCATTCTGGCCATGCATCAGGCCGAGGAGCTCGGCATGATCGTGCCCTATCTGTACGGCGATATCCCCACCATTGAGGCCGTGATGAAAGAGCATAACATCACCTTCAAGAACGCCACCTTCGTCCAGGCCGACACCATGGAGGAAGGCTGCGCCAAGGCCGTTCAGGCGGTTGCCAACGGTGAGGTGGACTTCATCATGAAGGGCCTGGTGGACACCAACATCTTCCTGAAGGCCTGCCTGAAGGGCCTGCCCGTCAACGGCCTGCTCAGCCACATCATGACCCTGGATACCCACGGCGCCTATCACAAGCTGCTGATCACCTCCGATGGCGGCATGGTGCTGTATCCCGACCTGGAGCAGAAGAAGGGCATCATCAAGAACGCCCTGCAGGTTGCCGCCGCCCTGGAGATCGAGCATCCCAACGTGTCCTGCCTGTGCGCCAAGGAGAAGGTCAATCCCAAGATGCCCTCTACCGTGGACGCTGCCGAGCTGAAGAAGCTGGGTCAGGAGGGCTTCTTCGGTGAGAACGTCACCGTGGAAGGCCCCATCGCCTTCGACCTGGCCACCACCAAGGAGGCCGCGGTAATCAAGAAGTTTGACTCCACCGTCTGCGGTGAGACCGACGTGTTCATCGTTCCCAACATCGAGGCCGGCAACATCATGGGCAAGATCTTCGACGTGATCTATCACGCCACCGCCGCCGGCGTTGTGGTCGGCTGCCCCGTGCCCATCGTCATGAGCTCCCGCGGCGACAGCGACGCCAGCAAGATGGCTTCCATCGCTATGGGCAGCCTGATGGCCAACCTGAACAAGTAAAATTTTCCCCCAGGAATGTGCAAACCTGTCCGCGCTGCCGGACAGGTTTGCACATTCCTGGGGGAGTTTTAAGCAAACGCAGAAAGGAACCAGATTACCATGAAACAGATTTTAGTCATCAATCCCGGCTCCACCTCCACCAAGATTGCCTGGTACTGCGACGAAGAGAAGAAGTGGGATGAGAGCATCGAGCATGATCCCGCCAAGATCAAGGAGTACGCCAAGATCTACGATCAGCTGGAGATGCGCACCCAGTTGGTGATGGACACCGTCAAGGCCCACGGCGAGAAGTTTGAAGACTTGGCTGGCGTGGTCTCCCGCGGCGGCCTGCTGCCCCCCGCCAAGGAGGGTGAGATGGTCTGCTCCGGCGCCTATGAGATCAACCCCCTGATGATCGAGACCCTGAAGACCCGCCCCGTGCTGGAGCATGCCTCCAACGTGGGCTGCGCCATCGCCTACCAGATCGCCCAGAGCGTGGGCGTGAAGTGCTGGATCTATGACCCCGTCACCGTGGACGAGCTTATTGAGATCAGCCGCGTCACCGGCCTGAAGGACATCCGCCGTCACGGCCAGGGCCACAACCTGAACATGCGCGCCGCCGCGCTGCGCCTGTGCAGGGAGAACGGCTATGACTACTACAAGCGCAACATGATCGTGGCCCACCTGGGTGGCGGCGTGACCGAGAGCCTGCACAGCAACGGCCGCATCATCGACATGGTCTCCGACGACGACGGCGCCTTCAGCCCCGAGCGCGCCGGTGAGATCCCCACCTATCTGCTGCTCAAGAAGGTCTTCAACGAGGGCCTGGACCTGGCCACGATCATGAAGACCCTGCAGCGCAACGGCGGCCTGCAGTCCTACTTCGGCACCTCCGACTCCCGGGTGGTGGAGAAGATGATGAACGACGGCAACGAGGAGGCCAAGCTGGTCTATGACGCCATGGCCCTGGGCGTGGCCCGCTCCATCGCCAAACTGGCCGTGGCCGTCAACGGCAAGGTGGACGACATCGTCCTCACCGGCGGCATCGCCCATTCCAAGTACTTCACCCAGCAGATCAGCGACCGGGTCAGCTTCATCGCTCCTGTCACCGTTCTGCCCGGCGAAAACGAGATGCAGGCCCTGGCCCAGGGTGCTCTGCGCGTCCTCAACGGCGAGGAGACCGCCCGCATCTACGGCTAAAACCGGATCTTGCGGAGTTTGCCTCCGTTTCAGGCGCCCCGGCTCCCCCAAAAGGGGAGTCCGGGGCCCTCTTCTGCACAAAAGCACTTGTCAAGCGGGCCAGAGACGGTTATAATAAGGGTCGGCCCTGTTTTGGCAGGGCGCATATCCGCAGCGGTATCGAAGTGGTCATAACGGGGCTGACTCGAAATCAGTTTGGGAGCAATCCCACGAGGGTTCGAATCCCTCCCGCTGCGCCAGCTTGTTGCAAGCGGCAAATCGCTTGCAACAAGCTTTTTTTATTTCGCCGCAAATCTCATTGCGCACGCATTCTGCTGCTCTTTCTGCAAACTCATGAGGGAGCGGAATTTCTAAAAGAGCGGAGACGGTTTTTAAACTGCACCCCACTTGTTAGACAGTGTGATATACTGAAAAACAAGTGGGGTGTTTTATTATGCCAAACTGCTATTTACCATGCAAACAAGCCCCGCCAAAAGTGGGTCACGGCTGTGACAGAGTGCAGCTTGTTTGGGGAGAAACTATATCTTTCACCGATTCTTGATTTGTGCATGGGGGCACTTTACAAGGAGCGGCTTTTGGGGGAAAGGTCCTTTCTGGTTTTTGCCCCTGATCCGGTGCGGGAATGCTCAGAAATCCTCCGGCCCCCAGCCGTCATAGCTGCTGAGATAATAGTCCGCCAGGGCACGGATCTGGGGCTCATCCTCCCGGGAGGCGGCATCCGCCACAGCAGCCACCCGGAAGCCGGCGGACTTGGCCGTCTCCATGGCGTGGAGGGAGTCCTCAAACACCAGCGCGCTGCTCTTGTCCCCACCCAGCCGCTCCAGGGCCGTCTCGTAGATTTGGGGGGAGTCCTTGCCGGATTGGATCTCCGAGCAGGTTATGATCCCCTCCAGGCACGCCAGCAGCCCCGTCCGCTTCAGGGCGGGCCGGGCCAGGGCCTGGTTGGTGGCGGTGGCCACGTACATCTTCACCCCCGCCGCGCGCAGCCGGTGCAGGAAGTCCAGGGTGCCGGGCTTGGCCTGGGCTTCGTGTCGGTAAAAATGGCCCACGGTGCGGTTGACCTCCTCACAAATCTCATCCACCGTCTGGGACAGGTGAAACTCCTCCCGGCAGAACACCGCCGCCTGGTACAGGCTCATATTCCGCATCCGCGCCTCCAGATCCTCTCCGGGGTTCACGCCCAGCTTGCCCAGCATCCGGGAGCCCAGATCCGTCCAGATGGCGGTGGAGTCCAGCAGCGTGCCGTCCATATCAAAAATCGCGTATCGCAAATTCATAACATCGTCTGCCTTTAATTCAGGATTGCTCCATTGTAGCACCAAACATCCCCCCAGGCAAGGGGATTGCGGACAGGCACCCGAGGGGAAGGCGGCACCTCGGGACGTTTTTTCTCCGGCTGAAAACCTGCGTAAGGGTTTTCGTGATATTGACTTTTTTCCCAAAATAGCCTAACTTAGAAAGAAGTGTACCCCGCAAAAATGAAACGTAAAGAAAGGATACCATCTATGAAAATTTTGATCATCAACCCCGGCGCAACCTCTACCAAAATCGCGGTCTATGAGGAAGAGACCGAGGAATTCAAGGCTTCTGTTGACCACAGCGCCCAGGATCTGGCTCAGTTTGCCCGGATCGTGGATCAGGCGGATTACCGCGAGGCCATCATTCTCGACGCTTTGAAGCAGGCCGGCTATGAGCTCAGCGCCTTCTCCGCCGTGTGCGGCCGCGGCGGCCTGTTCCGTCCCATCGTGTCCGGTACCTACGCCGTCAACGAGGCGGTGATGGAGACCGTGCGCCAGGCTCCCTATGGCGAGCACGCCTCCAACCTGGGTGCATATCTGGCCAAGAAGATTGCCGACCGGGCGGGTCTGCCCTCCTTCTTCGTCGATCCCGTGTGCGTCGATGAGATGACCGAGGTGGCCCATTACACCGGCTTTGCCCCCATGCGCCGGCTATGCCAGTTCCACGCCCTGAACCAGAAGGGCATGGGCCGCAAGGCTGCCGCTCAGCTGGGCAAGCGCTATGAAGACTGCAACCTGATTGTCTGCCACCTGGGCGGCGGCGTGTCCACCGGCGCCCACGAGAAGGGCCGCGCCGTGGACATCTGCAACGTCCGGGACGACGGCTGCATGGGCATGGACCGGGGTGGCGGCCTGCCTGTCAACGCTGTGATCGACTACTGCTTCAGCGGCAAGACCAAAGAAGAGGTCAAGCACACCCTGGGCCATCAGTCCGGTATTTTCAGCTACCTGGGCACTACCGACTTCCGTGAGGTAGAGGAGCGGGTCAAGGCCGGCGAGCCCGAGGCTGTGGCCGCCTACAATGCCCTGGTCTATCAGCTGAGCAAGGACATCGGCGCCATGGCCGTGGTGCTGCACTTCGACGTGGACGCCATCGTCCTCACCGGCGGCATGGCCTATTCCACCATGTTCTGCGACGATATTGAGGCCTATGTGGGCAAGGTGGCCCCCGTGCTGCGTCTGCCGGGCGAGGCGGAGATGCTCTCCCTGGCCCAGGGCGCTCTGCGCGTGCTCCACGGCGAGCCCGCCAAGGAGTATTGATCCCGATCCCTTTGCGTTTTCCAAACAAAAAGCGGCGCCCCGACGGGGCGCCGCTTTTTATGCTCTTTTGGGGAATACCGCCCCGGCCGGGGCAGGAAGGTCAGTAGGCGCTGATGTCCATGGAGGCGTCGTCGCTGCCTTTTTCAATGGCCCGGATCTCCATGACATAGCTCTTCCCGCCGCCCAGGTCCACCGTGACCCGGTCGCCCACCCGGCGGCCCAGCAGGGCCTGTCCCACCGGGGACTCCTTGCTGATGCGGCCCTGGAGGGCATCCTGGCGCAGGGTGGTGACGATCTGGAGCTTCATCTCCTGGCCCAGCAGCTGGTGGAACACGGTGACTTTGTCGAACAGCCCCACCTCATCCCCCTTGGAGTCGGCAGAGATGACCTTGGCGGTGCGGATCATCCGCTCCAAGTAGCGGATACGGCTTTCGTTGCGGTTTTTGGCTTGCTTGGCGCATTTGTACTCGAAATTCTCACTGAGGTCGCCGAAGGCCCGGGCGGTCTGCACCTCCTCGATCAGCTGGGGGCGCAGCTCCCGCACCCGGTAGTTGATCTCCTCCTGCATCTTCTGAATGTCGACTTCCGTCAACTCGTCGTACATCGTCCGCCTCAGAAATCCAGGTCACAGCCCAGCAAGCCGCTGCTGTTCAGCTCGTTCATCAGATCCCCTTCAAAATCCACGTTGAAGGGCAGGATCATGTAAGTATTGGCGGCGATGCGGGAAATGTTGGCGTCCAGGGCATAGGCGGCCCCGGAGATGGTGTCCAGGATCCGGCGGGCGATCTCCCGCTCCACCCCCTCGATGTTGAGGATCACCGTCATCATGGACTTCAGATCGTCCGCCACGACGGGGATGTCATCCAGCGTGCGGGGACGGGCCAGCACCACCTTCAGCTGGGTGGTGGTGCGGATGCGCAGCTCCCGGTCAGCGCCGGAGCGGGCAGGTGCCTGGGCGGGCAGGGCCCAGGCAGAGGTCATATCCTCATCGTAATCATCATACTCGTCCCCGTCAGCGCGGACGAGATCTTTCAAATGGTTCAAAATGCTCATAATATCGTCTCTCCTGTTGCAGCATCAGGCAGGGCTCGTCCCTGCCTGATTGTTATCATACGGGGACAGTATAGCATATTTACGGGAAAAAGGGCAGAAGATTTGAAAAAAACCAAATTTTTTTCACAGCCCGCCCCGGCACGCGGGCCAAAGCCCCCGCGCAAAAAAGGCCGCGGGGATGCCCCCGCGGCCCTGCGTTACGCCTGTGCAGTCTTCTTTTTATATACGGAGTCCGCCGGGCGCTTCCGGTTCATAATCTCCCGGTCCACGGAGAAAAAGCTGAACTCCCCCGTGGCCAGCAGGCGGCCGGTTTCTTCGTGGACGTCCACATTCACCAGGCAGGTGGACTTGCCCCGGTGAATGACCGAGCCGGTGGCGTACACCGTGCCGCTGGCCACATTGCGGATAAAGTGGAAGGAACTGCTCTGGGTCACGTAGCAGCGGCCGTCAGTCAGGGCGGCTGCCCCGCCCACCAGATCCGCCATGGTGTAGATGGCGCCGCCGGCCAGCTGCTCAAAGGGGTTGCGGTTCTCCGGCCGGATCACGATGCGGAACACCGCCCGGTCCCGCTCCGCCTTCTCCAGCTCGATATGGTTATAGTGCATGAAGCCGTTGAGCGCATAGCGCTCGTTGACCAATGCCGCATAGTCGATCATTTCTTCGTCCATAGGACTTCCTCCTTTTGATTCCGCCGGGCCGCCCCCGGCGCAGTGACATTCACCGTTTCAGTATAGCACTGCCTGTCCAGCCCGCCAAGGCCCCCGCCGGCGAAAAAATTTTTCTTGACAGGGAAGGGACGTCCGCATATAATGAACGCATGAACAATCATTCATATGAACAAAGATAGAAAGGAGGCCGCTGGATGGAACACCACAAGCCCGCCGAGGTCTGTGAGGTCAGTTGCACCCACCAGGATGTGGTGAACCGGGTGCTGCGGGAGATGCCGGGGGAGGATGTGCTCTACGATCTTGCGGAGCTGTTCCGCATCTTCGCCGACTCTACCCGCATCCGCATCCTCTATGTGCTGCTGGAGTCGGAGATGTGCGTGTGCGACATTGCCGCCCTGCTGGGCATGACCCAGTCCGCCATCTCCCATCAGCTCCGGGCCCTGAAAAACGCCCGGCTGGTGAAATTCCGCCGGGAGGGGAAGACGGTTTTCTACTCCCTGGCGGACGATCACGTCCGCACCATTCTGGATCAGGGCATCGATCACATCTCCGA
Organism: Oscillibacter sp.; assembly: GCA_020025415.1. Lineage (GTDB taxonomy): Bacteria > Bacillota > Clostridia > Oscillospirales > Oscillospiraceae > Oscillibacter. The sequence continues at coordinate 12,951 of JAHHSB010000016.1, forward strand.
GTAATTACAAACCGTAATATCTTATTGGAATCATACAAGGAGGAATCAATATGAAGAAGCGTTACCGTGTGGAAAACCTGGATTGCGCCAACTGCGCCGCGAAAATGGAGGCGGCCATTCAAAAGATCCCGGGGGTGGAGGAGGCCAGCATCAGCTTCATGACCCAGAAGCTGACCATCGTGGCCGACGAGGATCGCATGGATGACATCCTGAAAGAAGCGGCCGCCGCCTGCCGGCGGGTGGAGCCGGACTGCACCATCGTGCTGTGACAGGCCGCAGGCCCCTTTGATTTTCTTGGCGGCCGCCCCCATTGGGGCGGCAGAACGGAGTATTGACATGGGCAAACTTTCTAAAAAGCAGCGGCGGGAGCTGCTGCGCATTCTGCTGGCCGCGGCAGGGCTGGTGATCATCCAGCTGCTGCCCGGGTCGGTGTGGCTGCCGGTGGGGATTCCCCTTTTCTCCGTCTCCCACGTCAGCGCCGACGGGGAGGCGGCTTTTTCCCTGGCCAGCTGGGCGCTCTACCTCATCCCCTATCTGATCGTGGGCTGGGATGTGCTGTACCGGGCCGGGCGGAACATCGCCCACGGCCAGATTTTTGACGAGAACTTTCTGATGTCCATCGCCACGCTGGGGGCCTTTGCCACCGGGGAATACGCCGAGGCGGTGTTCGTCATGCTCTTTTACCAGGTGGGCGAGCTGTTCCAGGACTACGCCGTAGGGAAGTCCCGCCGCTCCATCGCCGCGCTGATGGACATCCGGCCGGACACCGCCAATCTGGAGCTGCCGGAAGGCGGCACCGAGGAGGTGGACCCGGAAGACGTGGCGGTGGATGCCGTCATCGTCGTCAAGCCCGGGGAGCGAGTGCCTCTGGACGGCGTGGTGCTGGAGGGCCGCTCGTCCCTGGATACCTCCGCCCTTACCGGCGAGGCGGTGCCTCGGGACGTGGAGCCGGGGGACGACGTCATCAGCGGCTGCGTCAACCAAACGGGGCTGCTGCGGGTGCGGGTCACCCGGCCGTGCAGCGAGTCCACCGTCTCCAAGATCCTGGATCTGGTGGAAAACGCCAGCGAGAAGAAGGCGGCCAGCGAGGCCTTCATCACCCGCTTCGCCCGGTACTACACCCCCTGCGTGGTGCTGGCAGCCGCGGCGCTGTTTGTCCTGCCCTCCGCCGCCCTAGCCCTGCTGCCGGCAGAGGCGCTGCCCGCCTTTCTGGCCGGCACCGTGTGGTCGGAGTGGCTCCACCGGGCGCTGATCTTCCTGGTGATCTCCTGTCCCTGCGCGTTGGTGATCTCCGTGCCGCTGAGCTTTTTCGGCGGCATCGGCGGGGCCAGCAAGTGCGGCATCCTGGTCAAGGGCGGGAACTTTCTGGAGGCCCTGGCCCGGGCAGAGATCGTGGCCTTTGACAAGACCGGCACGCTGACCCAGGGGCGCTTCACTGTCACCGCCGCGGAGCCCCAGCCGGGCTTTACCCGGCAGGCGCTGCTGGAGTACGCCGCCCTGGCGGAGGCCTGGTCCGACCATCCCATCTCCCAATCCCTGCGGGCGGCCTGCGTCCCGGCGCCGGACCCCGGCCGGGTGGGCACCGGGGCAGAGGAGCTGGCGGGCCTGGGCGTCCGGGCCACGGTGGACGGCAAGCCGGTGTACGTAGGCAACTCGCGGCTGATGGAGCAGGCGGGCCTGACCATTGTCCCCGACACCGAGGGCGGCACCGCCGTCTATGTGGCGGTGGACGGGGCTTACGCCGGGCGCATCCGCATCGCGGACCTTTTAAAAGACGACGCAGTGGAGGCGGTGCAGGCCCTGAAAGCCTGCGGCGTCGGAAAGACGGTGCTCCTCACCGGCGACACCCCAGCTGCCGCCCGGGCTGCCGCTCAGGCCCTGAGGGTGGATGACTTCCACGCCCAGCTCCTGCCGGCAGACAAGGTTGCCCTCACCGAGCAGCTGCTGGCGGAAACCTCTCCCGGCGGCAAGCTGGTGTTCGTGGGGGATGGCATCAACGACGCGCCGGTGCTCAGCCGGGCGGATGTGGGCATCGCCATGGGGGCCCTGGGTTCCGACGCCGCCATCGAGGCGGCGGACGTGGTGCTGATGGACGACAAGCCCTCCAAGATCGCCGCGGCTGTCCGCATCGCCCGCCGGACGGTACGGATCGTGCGGCAGAACATCACGCTGGCCCTGGGGGTGAAGCTGTTGGTGCTGATCCTAGGTGCCCTGGGGAAGGCCAGCATGTGGATGGCGGTGTTCGCCGACGTGGGCGTGGCCCTGATCGCCATTTTAAACGCCACCCGCTGCCTGAAAGGGGACCCGAATCCCCCCTCCAAACTCTAAGAAAAGAGGCCGCCGCTTTAAAAGCGGCGGCCTCTTTTCTCATCCCCTGGGTGGAAAGCCGGCCTTTCCCCGGGCAATTTTCCAGAGTTTTTGCCCCATTCCCTCTTTTTTTCCCCGACGGTTGGTGTAAAATGGAGATATGATTTCCTCAAATCCCCACGCCCGCCGGCGGCCCCCGCCCGCGGCG
>JAHHSB010000160.1 GCA_020025415.1 Oscillibacter sp.
GTGCTGACCTGGTCGGCCCGGCTCTTGCGCCGGCCGTAGAGGGCCGCGCCGTAAGCGCCCATGAGTCCGGCGATGTCCGGGCGGATGACCTCCACTCCCATCTCCTTTTCAAAAGCTCGGAGCACCGCTTCGTTATAAAAGGTGCCGCCCTGGACCACGATGTTACGCCCCAGCTCCTCGGGAGAGCTGGCGCGAATCACCTTGTAGAGGGCGTTTTTCACCACGCTGATGGAGAGGCCGGCGGAGATGTTCTCCACGGAGCCCCCATCCTTCTGGGCCTGCTTGACACTGGAGTTCATGAACACGGTGCAGCGGCTGCCCAAATCCACGGGCCGGTCGGCGAACAGGCCCAGCTGGGCGAATTCCTTCACCCCATAGCCCATGGCGCTGGCAAAGGTCTGCAAAAAGCTTCCGCAGCCGGAAGAGCAGGCTTCGTTCAAAAAGATGTTGCTGATGGCCCCATCTTCGATCTTGAAGCACTTCATATCCTGGCCGCCAATGTCAATGATAAAGTCCACGTTGGGCATGAAGTGCCGCCCGGCGGTAAAGTGGGCCACGGTCTCCACCACACTGTAATCCGTGCGGAAGGCACGGCGGATCAGCTCCTCGCCATAGCCGGTGGTGGTGACGGACGCCACGTGGAGCGCCGGATGCTCCCGATAGAGCTGGAGCAGCGTCTCCTGCACCAGGGGCACGGGGTTACCTAGGTTGGGCCGGTAATCGGTGAAGAGGATCCGGTCCTCCTGGTCGATGACCACCACCTTCACCGTGGTGGAGCCGGCATCGATGCCAATATGTACCGGGGCGCCATAGTCCGCCCGGAAGGGCATCCGGGGCACGGTATGCTTGGCGTGGCGCTGGCGGAAAGCCTCGTACTCCGCTTCATTGGCAAACAGGGGCGGCTGGCTTTGATAGCTGGCGGCGGCCCCCTTGTCCCGGATCCGATCCGCCAGCTCCACCAGGTCAAAGGTCTGATCGGAGTAGAACGCGGCGCCCAGCGCCACGTACAGCAGGCTGTTCTCGGGGCAGACGCCCGTAACGCCCAGGGTCTTGTCAAAGCTCTCCCGCAGGCAGCGGGAGAAAGTCAGCGGCCCGCCCAGATACAGCACCTTCCCCTTGATGGGGCGGCCCTGGGCCAGGCCGGTGATAGTCTGGTTTACCACTGCCTGATAGATGCTGGCGGCAATATCCTCCGCCCGGGCGCCCTGATTGATCAGGGGCTGGATGTCGCTTTTGGCGAACACGCCGCAGCGGGAGGCAATGGTGTAGATCCGCTCCGCCTCTCCGGCGGCGGCGTCCATCTCATCGGCCGTCATCTTCAGCAGCGTGGCCATCTGGTCGATGAAAGCACCCGTGCCGCCGGCGCAGCTGCCGTTCATCCGCACCTCCATGCCGTTGGTGAGGAACAGGATCTTGGCATCCTCGCCGCCCAGCTCGATGATCACATCGGTGCCGGGCACCAGCCGTTCCGCAGCCACCCGGGTGGCAAACACCTCCTGCACGAAGGGCACGCCGACACTCTCAGCCATGCCCATGCCGGCAGAGCCGGAGATGGAGAATTCCGCGCGGCCGCCGGGCACATACTCCGCCGCGACCCGGCGGAGCAGCTCCTCGGTCTTTTCTACAATATGACTGTAATGGCGCTCATAGGCGCTGTATAAAATTCGTTGATTTTCGTCCAGCACCACGCACTTGATCGTGGTGGAGCCAACGTCCAATCCGACTTTCACAGAGTAAGGCCTCCTTATATCGCGAAGCGGCGGCCACCGGAAACAAGCCGCCGCGTATCCGGGTTACAGGACCACAGACATAGTTATTCTACATGGTTTCGGCAAAATTCGCAATGTGTTTTTTCTGCCCCGTATAATCAGATTGCAGAGTCCCAAAGCCACGAAATGAGGCGATTGGACCAGGCAGCCCTGTCCCTCTCCGCAGTCTATACGGAACTGCGCCGGGGATATGACAGAACACAGCTCCCCCTCCTGACCAGCGCCGCCGCTAGGATGCAGGCCTCACACAGCTCAATGTGCAGCAGTCCCTTGAGCGGAGAGGTCGGAGGGCCGAGACATGACACCGCCCAGGAGCTCCTTTCGGAAATCTCCAGCGGAGTGATTGACGAGTAAGGAGTGAGCACCATGACCACCCGTAAACTTGATGCCAGGCGCTACTCCCGGCACCGCCGCCAGCGCCATCAGGCCAAAAGAGCCCGGTGCCGTGCTGCGGCCATCCTCTCTGGCATCTGCTGGTGGCTATCTGGGGCTGCTTTATGGCCTGCAGTGCTGAGCCGCAGGCCGGCCCCCCGGTTGTCACCCTGGCCCCGCCTGTGCAGTCCACCACCGTAATGACATCGTGAGTGATGGGCGGCTCCTGCGCTATGCGCTCCAGAAAATCATGCAGGACTGCCATAAGGAGGATGAGATCCCCTATGCGCCGGCCCTGGCCATTGCGGAGACAAAAAAACCACTTTGCCCCGGGTGCAGCCAACTCCAAGGTGATGGCTGCCTTTGACCGCTGGGCAAGCCTGTTGGAAGGATGACAATGCCATACTACTGAGCCTGCCCTGATCGCGGCACTCATCTAAACCCAGGAGAGCGTTGCAGCTGTAAAAGCGAAACCAAGGAGGATTATAAACAGGATAGAAATGAAAATCAAGATAGAGGTGCCTGATC
>JAHHSB010000161.1 GCA_020025415.1 Oscillibacter sp.
CGGCTGGTGCGCGCCCCAGCAGGGCGCCTGCAAGCTGACGCTGAATGTGAAAGACGGGGTAATCGAGGAGGCGCTGGTGGAGACCATCGGCTGCTCCGGCATGACTCACTCCGCGGCCATGGCCTCGGAGATCCTGGTGGGCAAGACCATTCTGGAGGCGCTGAATACCGACCTGGTGTGCGACGCCATCAACACCGCCATGCGGGAGCTGTTTTTGCAGATTGTCTACGGCCGCACCCAGACTGCTTTCTCTGAGGGCGGACTGCCCATCGGTGCTTCTCTGGAGGATTTGGGCAAGGGCCTGCGCAGCCAGGTGGGCACTATGTTTGCCACCAAGGCCAAGGGGCCCCGCTACCTGGAGATGGCCGAGGGCTACTGCACCCGGGTGGCCCTGAATGAAAACGACGAGATCATCGGCTATGAGTTCATCAATCTGGGCAAGATGATGGACTTCATCAAAGGCGGCATGGACGCCGGTGAGGCGCTGGAAAAGGCCAAGGGCTGCTATGGCCAGTTCGATAACGCGGCCAAGTACGTGGATCCGCGGCAGGAATAAGAAAGGAGGCACCGGATTATGAGTCTGTTTGAAAATTATGAAAGACGCATCGATAATGTCTCGGCCCTCCTGAAGCAGGAAGGCATCGCCAGTGTGGAGGAGTGCCGGGAGATCTGCAAGGCTGCCGGCTTTGACCCCTATGAGATCGTCAAGGGCATCCAGCCCATCTGCTTTGAAGACGCCTGTTGGGCCTATACCGTGGGCTCCGCCGTGGCGGTGAAGCGGGGCGCCAAGAGCGCCGCCGAGGCCGCCGAGCTTATCGGTCTGGGTCTCCAGTCTTTCTGCATCGACGGTTCCGTGGCGGCCGACCGGAAGGTGGGCTTGGGTCACGGCAATCTGGGTGCCATGCTGCTGCGGGACGAGACCAAGTGCTTCGCCTTCCTGGCCGGGCATGAGTCCTTCGCCGCCGCCGAGGGCGCCATCGGCATTGTCCGCAACGCCAACAAGGCCCGGAAGGAGCCCCTGCGGGTGATTCTCAACGGCCTGGGCAAGGATGCCGCCCAGATCATCAGCCGCATCAACGGCTTCACCTATGTCCAGACCCAATTTGACTATTACAGCGGCAAGCTGACGGTGGTCAAGGAGACCGCCTACTCCCAGGGCGAGCGGGCGGCCGTGCGCTGCTACGGCGCTGACGACGTGCGCGAGGGCGTGGCCATCATGCACAGCGAGGGGGTGGACGTGTCCATCACCGGCAACTCCACCAACCCCACCCGTTTCCAGCACCCGGTGGCGGGCACCTATAAAAAAGAGTGCGTGGAGCAGGGGAAGAAGTACTTCTCCGTGGCCTCCGGCGGCGGCACCGGCCGCACCCTGCACCCGGACAACATGGCCGCCGGCCCCGCCAGCTACGGCATGACCGACACCATGGGCCGGATGCACTCCGACGCTCAGTTTGCCGGCAGCTCCTCTGTCCCTGCTCATGTGGAGATGATGGGCTTTATCGGCATGGGCAACAACCCCATGGTTGGCGCGACGGTGGCCTGCGCGGTGGCTGCAGCCAGCGCGGTGAACAAGTAAACCAGCATGAGAGCAAACGGGTCCCGGCGCAGCCGCCGGGGCCCGTTTTTTGCGTGCCGACCATAGCGCGGGGGGCCGCATGGGTTTTGTCCCAGGCGGTCATGTTTTTCTGCCCGGGTGCATAGGTTTGTCCAAGAGGTGATGTAGTGATGAAACAAACGGACAAGCGCACCCCGCTCCGCCGCCGGCTGCTGGCCCTGGCGGCGGCGGGCTGCACGCTGTGGGCCGCGGCGGTGACCGCCGGCAGCGAGACCATCTCCACCGCCGCGGCGGCGCTACAGTCGGCGGCCTCCTTCCCCCTGGGCATGCTGCGCTGGGAGCTGGGGGATCTGTGGAAAGAGGACGGGCTCTCTCCGGCCACGGTGCTGGCCATCAGCGAGTCGCCCCTGCTGATCTCCGCCCGGGAGGAGGTCACCAAGATCTGGTCCACGGAGACGCCCGACTCCGACGATCCCAACGAGCAGGATGAGTATACCCGCCCCGTAACGGAAACGCCCCTGGATGCGGGACTGGATTTTACGGACAACGGGGTCACTGCCAGGACCCTGGTCCCCACAGACCCCAGCGGCTACACGGTTATGGGCAAGACCTATATCACCAACACTACCGACTATACCCTCTCGGAGACGGAGCTGACGGAGAACTTTGACGCCGAGCTCACCGGCGACGCGCCCCAGATCCTGATCATCCACTCCCACGGCAGTGAGTCCTACACGCCGCCGGAGGGAACGGAGATCACCTATTCCGGCAATCACCGCACCACCGACACCCGCTATAACGTGGTGCGGGTGGGAGACGAGATGGCAGAGGTCTTTGCCGAAGCCGGCATCTCCGTGCTCCACGACCGGACGCTCTATGACTATCCCAGCTACAACGAGGCCTATGAGCGCGCCTTGGCGGCCATTAAGACCTACAAGACCCAGTATCCCTCTATCCGTTTCGTGCTGGATATCCACCGGGACGCCATCGAGGATACCGAAGGCAACGAGTACAAGGTGGTCTCCGTCATCGAGGGGCA
>JAHHSB010000162.1 GCA_020025415.1 Oscillibacter sp.
CTCCGCCCCTGCCCGGGTGGTCTTCCAGTAATAGGGGGTCATCTGGAAGAGGGCGTGGATCTCCTCCTGGGAGGAGAGGGTGAAGCGGAAGTCCACCGACATAATGGTCTCATAGGCAAAGCCGGGGTAGGGGGTCTCCTTTTCCTCGTTGGGATAGGGCCGGTCATAGAGCACCGCCTTCATCTCCCACAGGTGCCGGGCCGCCGGCACCACATAGAAAAAGCAGCCGCCTGGGCGCAGCACCCGGGAAAACTCCTCCAGCGCCAGGGGGGAGAAGCAGTCGATCAGCAGATCCACACTCTCATCCGCCAAAGGCAGGTGGTAGGCGGAGGCCACGGCGAACTCCACCTCCGGCGTCCGTCGGGCGGCGGCCTTGAGGATTACCTTGGAGATGTCGATCCCCGCCATCCGGGGGCGGTATCCCGCCCCCGCCAGGGCTTGATAAACCCCGGCGGTGTAGTAGCCCTCGCCGCAGCCGCTGTCCAGCACCCGGGGCTCGGGTTCCGAACAGTGGGTCACGGCCAGTTCACACAGGGCCCGGCGCAGGGGAGCATAGTATCCCCCCTCCAGAAAGGCCCGCCGGGCCGCCGCCATGCCCCGGTCGTCCCCGGGGGCGGCGGAGTGCTTGTGCTGCACCGGGAGAAGGTTGACATAACCCTCCTTTGCCAGGTCAAAGCTGTGGCGCTCCGGGCAGCGGAGGCTGCGCCCCTCCCGGGTGAGGGGCTGGCCGCACAGGGGACAGGTAAACAAACTCATGTGCCTTCGCCTCCCTGGGTAATATCATTGATCCACTTCCGGCTGCGCAGGCGGATGATGCCCAGGGGCATTTTGCACAGGTTTTCCGACTGGATGCACAGGCAGATCACCGCGATGGGCGCCTGGAGCACCAGGGCCGTGAGGGCCGTGAGGGGAATGGCCACCACCCACAGGGGGATCAGGTCCAGCACTGCGGCCATGCGGGAGTCGCCGCCGGCCCGGAGCAGGCCCGTGATGTTGGTGAAGTCAAAGGCACGCATGGGCATGACGCAGGCATAGACCACGCACATGGTGACAGCGATGGTGGTGGCCTCCTTCGTCAGATTGAAGAGAGGATAGAGATAGGGGATAAACACCGTGGGCAGCAGCAGGCTCAGGCAAATGCCGATTACCACGCCCAGCAGGGTGGACACAGTCAAAAGGCACAGGCCCAGGCTGTATACCTTATCCTTCGATGCCCCCTCGCCGATGTGCTTGCCCATGATCACCGCCGTGGCGGCGGCCAGGCCGGAGCAGGACACGGTGGAGAATTTATCGATGTTGCCCATGATGGCGTAGGCTGACAGCATCTCGGCGGAGTTGCTCATATGGCCCATGATGGCTGTCATCACCGAGGTGCCCAGGCCCCAGAGGGTTTCGTTGAGAATGACGGGGGCGGAATAGGTGGCAAAGCGGTGGACGAACTCCGTTCCAGGACGGAGCAGGGCCCGGATGTTCAAGGGAATCCGCCGGTTGCACAGGGCGTAGACCGCCACGATAATGAACTCCGCCACGCGGGAACAGAGGGTGGCGATGGCGGCGCCGGTGATGCCCAGAGCGGGGGCGCCCAGCTTGCCGAAGATCAGGCAGTAGTTCAAAAAGCTGTTGAGCAGCATGGACACGCCGAAGATCTTTAGACCCAGCTGAGGATTTTCAACGCTGCGCTGCATGCTCACATACACGGAGCTGACGCTGTTAAAAATATACGACATGCCCACGATCCGCAGATAGGGGGCGCCCAGCTCCACCAGCAGGCGGTTATCCGTCACCAGTCCCATCACGGGGACGGGGGCGATGAACAGCACCGCCGCCATGGTCACCGACACGGCCAGGCCTGCGTACATGGCAACGCCCATGCAGCGGTTGATGGACTCGATATCTCCCCGGCCCCAGTACTGGCTGGCCAGGACGGTCAGGCCGCTCATCAGGCCGAAGATGATGACCTGGACCAGGAAAATGGGGGTGTTGGCCGCCGTAACGGCGGAGAGCTCCACATTCCCTAGCAGGCCCACCATAAAGGTGTCCACAAAGCCCAGGGAGGTGGTGATCAGATTCTGTAAAATCAGGGGCAGGGCCAGGCCAAACAAGCAGCGGTAAAAACCGGGTCCCTGACGTAAAAATGACCACATCAGGCTTGGTTCCTCCGTTTCTTCTTTTAGATTTCTATGATAGTTTTGCTGCCCTTACAGCCGGGCGAAGCGGGTCTGCCGGTGCCGGTCCAGGGCCTGGGCACAGGCGTCGATCTCATCCCGGGTGGTCTCGGGTCCGAAGCTCAGCCGAATGACGCCGGAGGCCGTGGCCTTGGGCAGGCCCAGCGCGGCGGTGACATGGCTGGGGCGGCCCTTGTGGCAGGCCGAGCCGGCGGAGATGCAGATCCCCTGGTCAGAGAGGTCGTTGACGATGTTCTGACTGGGGTAGTTCACGAGAGACAGGGCCAGGATATGGGGCGCGTCGCTGCGTCCGACCAGCTCCACGCCGGGAATGGCGGTCAGCTGCTGCCGGGCGTAGTCCC
>JAHHSB010000163.1 GCA_020025415.1 Oscillibacter sp.
CCGAGCTGGTGCGCAGCTGCGCCGACTTCCACCTCCTGGGCAGCTATCAGGAGATCTGAGGAATGGAACGGATCTTTGGTCTGCTGGGCCGCCGGCTGGGTCACAGCTGGTCGCCGGCCATCCACGCCGCCCTGGGCTGTCCGGACTACCGTCTCTTTCCGCTGGAGCCGGAGGCACTGCCCGCCTTCCTTGCCCGGCCGGACATTGGCGGGCTGAACGTTACCATCCCCTACAAGCAGGCGGTGATGCCCTGGTGCGATGAGATCGACCCCGCCGCCCAGGCCATCGGCAGCGTAAACACCTTGGTGCGGGGCCGAGACGGAAAACTCCGGGCCTGGAACACCGACGCCGCCGGCCTTAGCTGGATGGCGCAGCGGGCAGGGCTGGACTTCGCCGGGAAAAAGGTGGTCATCCTGGGCAGCGGCGGGGCCTCCCTCACCGCCCAGGCAGTGGCCCGAAGCCGGGGCGCCCGGGCCATTGCTGTGATCTCCCGCTCCGGGGAGAACAACTACCAAACCCTCTCCCGCCACGCCGACGCCGAGCTTCTCATCAACGCCACCCCTGTGGGCATGTACCCGGAAAACGGCGCCGCGCCGGTGGATCTGCGGGCCTTCCCCGCCCTCGGAGGAGTTCTGGATCTCATCTACAATCCCCAGCGCACCGCCCTGCTGCTTCAGGCGGAGGCATTGGGCCTGCCCCGCTCCGACGGACTGCCCATGCTGGTGGCCCAGGCCAAGGCGGCGGAGGAGCTGTTCTTCGGCGCTCCCATCTCCGATGAGCGCTGCGAGGCCGTCCTCCGGAAGCTGCGCCAGCAGCAGACCAATCTGGTGCTCATCGGGATGCCCGGCTGCGGCAAGACCACCGTAGGCCGGGCCCTGGCCCGGCTCACCGGGCGGGAAGCGGTGGACATTGACGAGGCCATCGCCGCCCGGGCGGGCTGCTCCATTCCCGAACTCTTTGCCCGGCAGGGGGAGGCCGCCTTCCGGGCCCTGGAGCGGGAGGAGATCGCCGCGGCGGGCGCCCGCAGCGGCCTCATCATCATCACCGGCGGGGGCGCAGTGAAGGACCGCCGGAACCTGGCATCCCTGCGGCAGAACGGGCGGATCTATCACTTAGAGCGCCCGCTGCAGCTGCTGGCCACCAAGGGCCGCCCCCTGTCCCAGAACGGGGACTTAGCGCAGCTCTGGGCGGAGCGCGCGCCGCTCTACGCCGCCTTCCGGGATGCCCGGATGGACAACACCGGCCCAGCGAAGGACACCGCCCGGGCCATCTGGAGGGATTTTCTATGCGCATACTGATCTTGAACGGCCCCAACATGAACCTGCTGGGTCTGCGCCAGCCAGAGATCTACGGCCGCACCAGCTATGACGAGCTGCTGGAGCTCATCCGGCTCAAGGCGGCAGAGCTGGGGGCGGAGGTCTCCTTTTTCCAGTCCAACCACGAGGGGGCCCTGGTGGATGCCATCCAGCAGGCCTACTTCGACGGGGTGGAGGGCATCATCTTGAACCCCGCTGCCTACACCCACACCAGCGTGGCCCTGCTGGACGCCCTGAGGGCAGTGAACATCCCCACGGTAGAGGTCCACCTCTCTGACCCGGACAGCCGGGAGCCCTTCCGGCAGATCTCCTACATCCGCCCAGCCTGCGTAGCCACGGTGAAGGGGAAGGGCCCGACAGGCTATCTGGAGGCCCTGGAGCTCCTCTGCCGGCAGGCCAAGGGCTGAACCGGGACGGATTTTTCCCCGCTTTGTCTTGACTTTTGCCCCGTTTTCTCTACAATGAGAGGTAGCGAATCCTGGATGTTTTCATATTGTACAAAAGTCTCTACAAGCGGAAAGGAGTACCCCCAACATGAATCAGCTCGAAGGAAAAGTCGCCGTCATTACCGGCGGTACCCGTGGCATTGGCTTTGCCACCGCCCGCGCCTTTTTGCAGGAAGGCTGCGCCGCCGTGGTGGTGTGCGGCACCAAGCAGGAGAGCGCCGACCAGGCCGTGGCCGCGCTGAAGGCCGAGAACCCCGCCTGGCAGGTAGAGGGCATCTGCCCCGATCTGCTGGATTCCCAGTCCGTCAAGGCCGCCTTTGAGGCCGTGGCTGCCAAGTACGGCCGTCTGGACATTCTGGTAAACAATGCCGGCATTGCCCCCGGCGGCCGGATCTACAAGACCAGCCAGGAGGCCTTTGAGAAGGTCATGGGCCTGAACGTCACCGGCGTTTTCAACGGCTGCCTGGCTGCTGCCCCCATCATGAAGGCCCAGGGCGGCGGCGTTATTCTCTCCACCAGCTCCCTGGCCGGTGAGTACGGTCAGCCCTCCGGCTGCCTGTATCCCGTGTCCAAGAGCGCGGTGAACGGCATGACCAAGTCTCTGGCCCGGGAGCTGGGCCGGGACAACATCCGGGTCAACGCCGTGGCCCCCGGTCCCATCCTCACCGACATGACCAAGAACCTGCCCGAGAAGGTGCTGGAGGGCATGCGCGCCCCCATCCCCGCGGGCCGTCTGGGTCAGCCGGAGGAAGTGGCCAACGTGG
>JAHHSB010000164.1 GCA_020025415.1 Oscillibacter sp.
GTACAGCCCCAGGTGGGAGCGTACCATCAAAGGCTGGGGGTCCGTATCGCTGATGCAGCCGATGCCGCTGCAGCCGTGGAACTCCGCCAGGTCCGCTTCAAACTTGGTGCGGAAGGGAGTGTTTTCAATGTTATGGATCTGGCGCTGAAAGCCGGTTTCGGCGTCATAGATGGCCATGCCGCCCCGGCAGGTGCCCAGATGAGAGTGATAATCCACCCCGAAAAAAACGTCAAGCACGCAGTCTCGCTTGGAGATTGCGCCGAAAAAACCACCCATAGTGTGCTCTCCTGTTCGTTGAGTGACTGCTTCCCGCTTTAGGCGAAGAACAGCTTGGACAGGGTCATGGGATCCACATACTGTCCGTCTTTATAGACCCGCATATTGCCGGAGGCTACCTCGTCAATGAGCATCACGTCGCCGTTGGCGTCATAGCCAAACTCAAACTTGATGTCATAGAGGATGAGGCCCTTTTCCTTCAGGTCGTCAGCCACGATCTGGGTGATCTTCTGGGTCTGGGCCTTGATGGCGTCATACTGCTGCTCGCTCATCACGCCCAGGGCTACCAGGCCGTCCTTGGTCACCAGGGGATCGCCCAGGGCGTCGTTTTTGAAGGTGGTCTCTACATAGGCGGGGAGGTCGGCGCCCTCGGCAATGTACTCACCGTAGCGGCGGAAGAAGCTGCCCACGGCCTTGTGCCGGCAGATGACCTCCAGACCCTTGCCAAATACCTTGGCGGGCAGGACTTCCATGGTGGTGTTTTCCAGGTCGGCAGAGACATAGTGGGTCTTGATGCCTGCGGCGTGGATCTTCTCAAAGAAATACACGGACATCCGCAGGTTCACGTCGCCCACGCCATCGATGGTCAGTCCCACGGAGTTCTCGCCGGGATCGAAGACACCGTCTTTTCCGGTGCAGTCGTCCTTGAATTCCAGCAGGTAGTTGCCGTTTTCCAGCGCGTATACATTCTTGGTTTTGCCGGTGTACACAAGTTTCTTTCCCATGGGAGCATACCTCCAAATAAAAATATAAAACAGATTGGTTGTTGGCCTTGGCTGGGGATTTTTCAAAAGAATGGGAAGGGAGAAGCCCTTACTGCGCGGCCAACTCCGCCTGGAGCCGGGCTTCTTTCTCCGCGATCTGGGCCGCCATTTCGGCCCGGGCGGCATCCAGCCGGGCTGCCAGGCTGCTGTCCTCCACAGCCAGGATCTGGGCGGCCAGGACGGCGGCGTTTTTCGCCCCGTTCAGGGCCACGGTGGCCACGGGGATGCCGCTGGGCATCTGAACGGTGGCCAGCAGGGCGTCCAGCCCGTCGCCGGCGCCCCCCTTCATGGGGATGCCGATCACCGGCAGAGTGGTGTTGGCGGCAAAGGCACCGGCCAGATGGGCGGCCATGCCCGCCGCGCAGATCATTACGCCGAAGCCGTTGGCCCGGGCTCCTTTGGCAAACTCCGCCGCCTGGGCGGGGGTGCGGTGGGCGCTGAGGATATGGGCCTCATAGGGAATGCCTAGAGCGGCCAGCTGGCGGCAGGCTTGCTGTACGACGGGCCAATCGGAGTCGGAGCCCATGATAACGGCAACTTTTTTCATAATCACAACCCTTTCTCTTTATATGGTGGGATCAAAGCTTCTTGCGCATGACGGTATAATGGAGAATGTCGTCGGCAAAGTATTCGATGGAGTAAAAGACCGGCTTTCCGTCGATGTCATAGTCTACCTCCTCCATGTGAAGCAGGGGGGTGCCCATGGGAGTCTGGAAAATCTCGCTCAGGCGGGCGTCGGCTACAGCAGGCCGCACCTCCGTCAGGTCCATGTAGGGGCTGATACCGCAAAACTGCTGCAGGAAGTGGAAAATGGGCAGCTTGTAGTCACTGATGGCGGCTTTCCCATGGGCCAGCTCCTTTTCAATCACATCCTCGCAGTAGATGGCAGGCTTGCCGTCGGCAGTTACCAGACGGGCCACCCGGATCACCGGGGTCCCCTGGGGGATCCCCAGCTTTTCGGCGATGCGGGCGTCGGCCGTCCCGTCGCTTACACGCACAAAAGCAACGGCAGGCTCCCTGCCGCTGCTGCGGATCATGTCCATGAACTCGGCCTCAATGTCCATGCGGGTCTGCACTTCCAGGACGTGGCGATTGATGATGGTACCCACTCCGTGACGGCGGGTGATAAAGCCCTCTCGCTCCAGAGAAGCCAGGATATCCCGAAGCTGGGTACGGCTGATGCCCAGCTTCTCCGCCAGGACGCTTTCCCGGGGCAGGCGCTCACTGCTGCGGAATTCCCCTTCTTTCATGGCGGAGAGCAGCTGGGCGCGGATGGTTTTGGACTGGCTGGACTGATTGCGCATGGAAAATCACCTCTTCTTATCTTCTGAATCAAACTGGGTGCATCGGCCCGCGGAATTGATAGGTAGACCTTTAAGGTAGTACCTATTATAGCGGAGGGGGCGCGGGCCTTGCAATTGACAAAATAACCAGATTGCAGACAGGAAATGAGGGAGGGCTTGTGGGCTCCTCTCATGGGG
>JAHHSB010000165.1 GCA_020025415.1 Oscillibacter sp.
AGCCGGCGGTGGCCAGGGCCACCTTTTTCAGGTTCACGTCCTCGGCCAAGCGGATGTTGCGGGTATGGACCTGGAGCGTGGCCAGGCGGCCGGCCAGGTTGGGCCGGTCGATGATGATCTGCCGGTCAAAGCGGCCGGGACGCAGCAGCGCCTGGTCGAGCACCTCCGGCCGGTTGGTGGCGGCCAGGAGGATGATGCCCTTGGTGGGGTCGAAGCCGTCCATCTCCGCCAGCAGCTGGTTGAGGGTTTGCTCCCGCTCGTCGTTGCCGCCCAGGCGGCTGTCACGGGATTTGCCGATGGTATCGATTTCGTCGATGAACACAATGCAGGGGGCCACCTTGCTGGCTTCTTTAAACAGGTCCCGCACACGGCTGGCGCCCACGCCCACAAACATTTCCACGAAGCCGGAGCCGGAGATGGAGAAGAAGGGGACCTTCGCCTCGCCGGCCACGGCTTTGGCCAGCAGGGTCTTGCCGGTGCCCGGAGGGCCCACCAGCAGCGCGCCCTTAGGCAGCTTGGCACCGATCTCCGTATACTTTTGGGGATTGTGGAGGAAGTCGATGATCTCCGTCAGAGATTCCTTGGCCTCGTCCTGACCGGCCACGTCGGCGAAGGTGACGCCGGTCTGCTTTTCCATATACACCTTGGCGTTGGCCTTGCCCACGCCGCCCAGGCCGCCGATGCCGCCGCCTTTTTTGGCCATCCAGCGCATGCCGATGGAGAACATCAGCATAATCATCAGGAAGGGCAGCAGATAGGACACCAGCGCCGAGATCACCGGGTTTACGCCGGGCTCATAGTATTCGCCGAAGGTGATGCCGGCCCCGTCCAGCCGGGCGCTGATGGCGTCCCGGGTCTCTGTGGGCACGGTGTAGAGCTGATAGTCCTTCTCATAGCGGTTGCCCGCCTCATCGGTGTAGACATAGCCCTTTTTGGGGATAATGCGGAGGGTGCCTTCCGAGCTGTCGAACAAGACGTCCGTCACCTGGCCCTTCTCCGCCAGCTCCAGGAAATCGCTGTACAGGATCTCCACAGAGTCGGCATGGCTGGCGGCACTGTTCATATAGGTGCCGGCATAGCTGATGGCTGCCGTGAGCACCAGGGCCCAGAGAACCAGCTGGATGATCCCCTGCCAGTTATTTTTGCCCCCGCCGCCCTGCGGCTTGTTTTGGTCATTCTGATTCATGAAAAAACCCCTTTCGAGAAACGCCCCAGAAATGGGCGGGAAAAGACTTGAAAGCATTAGGCAGTATAACACACAACAGGAAATCCTACAAGGACAGGGGATGGATTTTCTATGAAATTTCTATGAATTTCCCTTTATTGTAACCATCGGGTATGCTATACTACAAAAGAACGTACATTTCGATCTGATCCGCAAAGGAGACTATCATGGACCGAGAAAAAAGAACCGCGCCGGAGGCGGAAGCCGACGGCTTGATCGAAGGCCGCAACGCAGTGGTGGAGGCCCTGCGGGCCGGGGAGCATATCGATAAGATCTATCTGCAAAAGGGCGAAACGGACAAGACCCTGGGGCATATCGCCTCCAAGGCCCGCGCCGCCGGCGTGGTGGTGGTGGAGGCGGACAAGCGCAAGCTGGATGCCATGAGCCGCACCCATGCCCACCAGGGCGTTATCGCCCTGGCCGCTGTCCGGGAGTATGTCAGCGTGGAGAGTATCCTGCAGTCCGCTGCCGACAAGGGCGAGCCGCCGCTGCTGGTGATCTGCGATGAGATCTCCGACCCCCACAATCTGGGGGCCATTATTCGCACCGCCGAGTGCGCCGGCGCCCACGGGGTCGTGATCCCCAAGCGGCGCAGCGCGGGCCTGACCGCGGTGGTGGCCAAGACGTCCGCTGGGGCGGTGGCTCATCTGCCCGTGGCCCGGGTGCCCAACCTGACGGCCCTGCTCAAGGATCTGAAAAAGCAGGGCGTGTGGATCTACGGTACTGCCGCCGGCGGCAATACCACCCTTTACAGCGCCGATCTCAAGGGTCCGGCGGCCATCGTCATCGGCAGCGAGGGAGATGGGATGAGCCGCCTGGTGGCCGAGAGCTGCGATTTTTTGGTTAGCATTCCCATGCGGGGGAAGCTCAATTCCCTCAACGCCTCCGCCGCGGCGGCGATTTTGCTTTACGAAGCGGTGCGTCAGCGCGGCGCCGGGCAGTGACCCCGGCTAAAGCACAGCTTTTGCTTTTTAAAGAAAGGTTTTTTCCATGACACCAGAGGAAGAGAAAAAACTCTATACCACCTTGGGTGAGGCACGGATGCTGGCTGAGGACGACACCGTCCCGGCGGAAGGGGAGTACTCCCTGGAGGAGATCCTGGCCGAATACGGCGGCGGCACCCGCCAGAAGCTGATGGCCCAGCTGGAGGCCGCCGAGCAGGAGGCCCAGGAGGCCCAGGAGGCCCAGGAGGCCCAGGCCCCGCCGCCCGCCCTGACTCCGGCTCCGCCGGAGCCGGAGAAGGAGGCCGCCCGGTTCAACAGCTGGC
>JAHHSB010000166.1 GCA_020025415.1 Oscillibacter sp.
GCCCGTCGGCTCCCGCAGCATCGTCTCCTCCGCGCCTCTATCTCATTTTTGGTTATGATATCATCTTTGGTAAATTGATTCAAGAGATATTGCTTGAATTTTCCCTGTCCGGGCGCCGCCCTTCCTCGGCAAAAGCGACAAAAAAGCCCCCGCCCCTTGTTCCTCGAAGCCGGAGCATGGTATAATGGCGGCACTGATGGAAAGGGGAATGTACCATGACTGAGCCCGTTGTCGCTTACCGCCGCGCCCTGCACCAGATCCCGGAGCTGGACCGTGACCTGCCAGAAACGCTGGCCTTCGTCCGCTCCCGGCTGGAAGGGCTGCCCTGCCGCCTGCTGGCGCCCATTCCCGGCAGCCTGTGCGCCTTTTTTGACGCCGGGAAACCGGAGACCGTGGCCTTCCGGGCGGATCTGGACGCCCTCCCCGTGACGGAGGCCACCGGCGCGCCCTACGCCTCCCGCCACCCCGGGAAGATGCACGCCTGCGGCCACGACGGGCACACCGCCATGATGCTCTCCCTGGCGGAGACCGTGGCCGGAAGCCTTTCCTCCCTGCCCCGGAACGTACTTTTCCTCTTCCAGCCCGCCGAGGAGACCACCGGTGGTGCCGAGGATCTGTGCAGAACCGGGATCTTGCAGGATCACGGGGTCAGCCGGGTCTTCGGTCTGCACCTGTGGCCGGGACTGCCGGCGGGCAGCGTCTGGTCCCGTCCCGGCCCCCTAATGGCCCGTTCCAGCGAGATCACCCTGGAGCTCACCGGCCGCAGCGTCCATATCTCCCGCTACCGGGAGGGGCTGGACGCCCTGGCGGCAGGAGCGGAGTTTCTCCGCCGGGCCTATGCCATGGTGGATGACGAGCTGCCACCGGAAGAGCCCCGGGTCCTGCGTTTCGGGAAAATGGTCTCCGGCACCGTGCGCAACGCCGTCAGCGGTGAGACTCGGCTGGAGGGCAGCCTGCGTTCGTTCTCCGATGGGGGCTTTGCGTTTATCAAGTCCCGCCTCTTCGAGATCGCCGGAGCGGTGGAGGCCGAGACCGGCTGCACCGCCCGGCTCACCGTCTCCCAGGGCTATCCCCCCGTATCCAATCCCCCGGCATTTTACCAGGCCCTCTGCCGGGCCCTGGGCCCGGATGCCCCCGATTCCCTGGCCGAGCCCGCCTTGGCGGCAGAAGACTTCTCCTTCTACCAGGCCGCCGTCCCCGGCGTATTCTTCTTCCTGGGGGTAGGGGACAGCGCCCCCCTCCATAACCCCGGCTTTGCCTTTGACGATGAAGTGATTCTTCCGGCGGGCGTGACGTTTTTGAAAAAGCTCCTGACCCTGGCCTGAAGGCGTCCGCAACCCCGGGTTGCGGAATTGACAGTTTGGAATGCTGGTCTTTTCCCCCTCCGGGAAGTACTATGGGAGCAGGGGTCCGGCAAACCCGATCCCCACCGCAGAAGGAGGCATTTTCATGACATTGGGAGAAAAATTACAACTGCTCCGCTCCCGCTCCGGCCTTTCCCAGGAGGAGTTGGCCGAGCGCCTGGCCGTCAGCCGCCAAGCCGTCAGCAAATGGGAGCTGGATAAAACCGTGCCCGAAGTGCGCTATATCGTGTCCGTCAGCGAGCTTTTCGGCGTCACCACGGATTGTTTGCTCAAAGAGGGGGATCTGCCCCCTTTCCCCGGGGGCCAGGCCGCGGCGGATGAAGCCGCCCCGGCGAACTCTCCAGGCACACAGCGGGCCGAAGTGGCCAAGGCATCCGCCTCCCGCGTCGGGAAAATCCCTGACGCAGGTAGCTCTGCCGCCTCGGTGCCGGACCCGCTGGCTGCCGTCCGTGGCCTGCGCCGTTTGCGGACGGCCTCGCTTTTGCTTTTGTGCGGCGCGGTCATGCTGGTCCTGTGCGCCGCCGGGATCCTGGTGCTCCTGCCCTACTGGGTTTATAACAAATGGGTATGGGTAGCATATGTGGTGATCCTGATCCCCGGGGCCCTGCCGCCCCTGCTCTCCCTCTCCCTGGTGAAGGGCGCGGTGCTGGACGAAGCGTCCCTCGGCCGCTTCGCCCGCAGCCTTTCCTGGTACCTGACCCTCTGGGGGCTGCTCTGGGCCATGTCCCTGGGCTTTTGGGAAGTCACCAGCGACCTGCTGCTCCACCGGGTGATGGGGCTGCCCGGTATCCCCCTTTATCTTCTGATGCTGGCTGTCCTGACAGGGGCTTTGCACCTGGCCGCCCGGCTGCTGGTGCGCCTGCCCCTAGGCAAGTCCACCGTCCCTTCCCCCTTGCTCTGAAAGCCCACCCGGCTTTGGAGATCCATACACATTCCCCATTTTTGAACAGGAGGTACAACATATGATACTCACCACCACGCCCTCTGTAGAGGGCCGCACCATCGCCCGCTATCACGGCATCGTTTTCGGCGAGGTCATCTCCGGCGTCAACGTGATAAAGGATTTTGCCGCCGCTGATCCAGGTCCAGAAGATGGCGTAGAGCGCCTGGCCGCCGGCCAGG
>JAHHSB010000167.1 GCA_020025415.1 Oscillibacter sp.
CGAGCGCAACAAGCTGGACACCCTGTTTCTGCATATGTCCGACGGCGTGGTGGCTTTTGACGCCGGCGGCAAGCTCATCCACTGCAACCCCGCCGCCACCCAGATGCTCCAGCGCTCCATTGGGCCGGAACGCTCCTACGATGAGCTCTTCGGCTCCGTGCAGCCCTTTGGACAGATGCTGGCCCTGCAGCGGCCTAACTTCGCCCAGGGGGAGATGAAGGTGGGCGAGCGGACGCTGGGCCTGTCTCTGGCCCCCTTCTCCAACCAGGCGGCCGCGGGCATCGGCGGCGTGCTGGTGGTGCTTCACGACGTGACCGAGCAGCACCGCAATGAGGAGCGGCGCAAGGAATTCGTGGCCAACGTCTCCCACGAGCTGCGCACCCCCCTGACCAATGTGCGCAGCTATGCCGAGACCCTGCGGGACTCCAGCGGAGGCATCCCCCAGGATACGGAGGATCAGTTCCTGGGCATCATCATCAACGAAACCGACCGCATGACCCACATCGTCCAGGACCTGCTGACGCTGTCCCGGCTGGATTCGGGGAATGCGGAGCTGAACCTGACCCGCTTCCAGTTCTCCCAAGCCATCGACAGCGTCTATCAGGCCAACGCCCTGGAGGCCCGCCGCCGGGGCCATCAGCTCTCCTACACCCCTGCCAACCTGCCCCTGGTCACCGGCGACCGGGCCCGGCTGGAGCAGGTGATGATGAACGTGGTGAGCAACGCCATCAAATATACGCCCGACGGCGGCCACATCTCCATCACTGCCGACGCCGACGCCGACAGCGTGTGGATGGAGGTGGCCGATGACGGCATCGGCATTCCCGAGAAGGATCAGTCCCGAATCTTCGACCGTTTTTACCGGGTGGACAAAGCCCGCTCCCGGGAGTCCGGCGGCACCGGACTGGGCCTTTCCATTGCCAAGGAGATCATGGACCGCCACCACGGCAGCATCCGCCTGGTTCCCCATGAAGGGCCCGGCACCACCGTGCGCATCACGCTGCCCATTCTGCCGGTCCAGGACTAACGCCCCGGCTTATCCCCAGGAAGAAGGTGAACCCCATGCACAGCGGCAAACGAAACCTGATCCAGAACATCGCCATTGTGGCGTTGAGCCTGTCGGCGGTGATCCTGTTCACCCAGACCCAGCTGAGCACCATCGCCGCGGACCCCAGCGACGGGTATCTTTTCCTCAGCAGCGGCGATTCCACCCAGGAGGAGTCTTCCCAGTTCTCCGTGCCAGTGCGTCTGGCAATCACCGGCGCCTACGGCCGCTATGCCACCGGCTTTGTGCGCACGTCGGAGGAGAGCTTCTCCGTTCCCGGCGCCCTGCTGGGGGAGGCGCTGAACTCCGCCGGGGAGCCGGAAAACTGCCCCCAGTCCGGCTTCTACGCCGCGCTGGACAGCGCCGCGTCCATCTGCTATGAACTCTCCGCCCCCCTGCCGCTGTCCCTGCTGTCCCGTCTGCTGGATGTGGAGCTGGAGTGGGAAGATAGCTCCATCCGCCGGGTACTGCTCAGCGACGACGGGGATGGGCGCGTCAGCCTTTACCTGTGGGATGAGAATGACCTGTGCAAGCGCTGCGACACCAGCATCACTCCCTCCGCCCTATCCGCCCTGAGCGAATCCTATGAGCTGGGCGGGGCCTTCTTCGCCCTGGATCTGGGAGAGAGCTGTGCCGGTCTGGATCCGCTGACCCTGTTCTCTCCGGAAGAGCGCTCCCTCCCCGCGGTCCAGGCGGAAAGCACCCTCTCCAACTCCGACGCCCTGCTCTCCGCCCTGGACTTCAACCCCCGGACAGAGTACCGCTATACCGACGCCAACGGGGCAGAGGTGATCGTGGAGGGCAGCCGCAAGCTGCGCATCCAATCCAACGACAGCATCCTCTATCAGGGCGGCCCCAGCCCGGTGCTGGCCATCTCCTCCCAGGAGGAAATGCCCACCGTGTGGGAGTCGGCCGCAGGCGTGTACCGCCTGTTGTCCAACCTGTCCCCCAGCGGCGGCCAGGCCACCTTGTGCCTGACCCAGGTGCGCCAAAGCGGGGGCCAGACCTTCTTGGAATTTGAATACCAGCTCAACGGCTCCCTGGTGCGCTTTGCCGACGGGCAGCCCGCCGCCTCCGCAGAGCTGACGGGCACGGTGGTCAGTTCCCTGTCCCTGCGCTTCCGCCAGTACACCCTTAGCGAGGAAACCGTCCCCCTGCTGCCCCGGGCCCAAGTGGTGGCCATCGCCCAGGCCCAGCAGGTGCAAAGCCTTTTCATTGCTTATCTGGACGACGGCAGCAGCCAGATCAGCGCAGACTGGGTCGCCAACTGACCCGCACACCCTGGAAGAAAGGAGGCCTGCAGCCAGAAGTGGAAACCTTTCGTTTGAAAAACATCATCATTTTGATCCTGGTCCTGCTGAATCTGTTTCTGCTGGCCACCCTGGTAATG
>JAHHSB010000168.1 GCA_020025415.1 Oscillibacter sp.
CCCCCGGCCTTCTGGTCCGTAGCCAGACGCTCTATCCAGCTGAGCTAACGGCGCATGTCCACCGGACAGCTTATTTATAATAGCACGCATAAATTGAAAATGCAAGTACTTTTTTCGCTTTTTCCCATTTTTTTCGAAAACCGCGTTCAAAGCCGGCCACAGCCCATGATGCCTAGGGCTATACGGCCATGCTCCACCCGGAAAGCGGCTCAGTCCACCGCTTCCCGGGTGCCGGGCAAAAAGCCTTCGCCGGTCTTTTCCATGGTCAGTCCACCGGCGGAAAGCTCCGTCAGCCGGGCCTGGGCCCGTTCCGCCCCGCCGGTTGGAAACGCCAGGTCCAGCAGGATCTCCGCACCGTAGTCCGCCTGCTCCACCACGCCGCCACAGCCCGTAACCTCCAGCTTCACCCGCTCGAAGAGCGGATAGGGGCACTGCAGCCGCCAGCGGCTCCAAGGGCTCATACGGCACACGCCCGCCGCTTTCAGGGCGTCCTTGGCGCCCCGACTGTACGCTCGGGTCAGGCCGCCTGTCCCCAGCAGGATGCCGCCGAAATAGCGGGTCACCACACAGCACACGTTCCACACCCCGGCGTGTTCAAACACCTGGAGCATGGGCTGGCCCGCCGTGCCCTGGGGCTCCCCGTCGTCGGAATAGCGCACGACAGTCCCCTCCCGCAGCAGATAGCACCAGCAGTTGTGCCGGGCGTCATAGTAGTGTTTTTTCGTCTCCTCAATGCGGGCACGGGCCTCCGCCTCGCTCTCCACCCGCCAAATGCGGCTGAGGAAGCGGGAGCGCTTTTCCGTAAACTCGCTCTCCGCCGCCTCGAAGGGAACCAGATACTCCTCCATATCTTCTCTCCTCGCTTGCATGGGTTTGATCGGGGCTTTCTTAAACCTGGGGCTCTTCCTGATGCAGATAAGGCTGGAGCTGGCCCAGGATCCGGGGCGGCGCCACCGCCGTCACCTCAATGGCCTCGGCATACTCCACCGATTCCACCTTGGCCTCCCGGTAGAGCAGGTCCAGCAGCCCGCCTTTATCAAAGGGCAGACTCAGCTTCACCCTGCGCACGCCCTTGTCCAGCTTCCGATCAATGAGCTCCAGCAGCCGATCCATGCCCGCTCCGGTTTTTGCGGAAACGGCCACGATATCATCCCCGTGGGGCATGATCTCCCCGGCTGGTAGGGCATCGCACTTGTTAAAGACCTGAATCCGGGGCAGGTCGGCGGTACCCAGCTCCACCACCAGGTCCTCCACCACCTGCATCTGCTGCTGCCACTCCGGGTTGGAGATATCCACCACGTGGAGCAGCAGATCCGCGTATTCCAGCTCCTCCAGCGTGGCCTTGAAGGCCTCCACCAGCTGGTGGGGCAGCTTGCGAATAAAGCCCACCGTGTCGGAGATCACCACATCCAGCGTATCGCTGACGGTCAGCAGCCGGCTGGTGGTGTCCAGGGTGTCGAACAGGCGGTTGTTGGCGGGGATCTGGGCGTCAGTGAGCTGGTTGAGCAGCGTGGATTTGCCCGCGTTGGTGTAGCCCACGATGGCCACCACGGGGATCTCGTTTTTCCGGCGGCGCTCCCGCTGGGTGCCCCGAATCCGGCGCACCTCCTGCAGGTCGGAGCGGAGCTTGTCGATCTTCTTGTGGATCAGGCGGCGATCCGTCTCCAGCTGGGTCTCGCCGGGGCCCTTGGATCCGATGGCGCCCTTGCCGCTGGTGCCGCCCTGGCGCTCCAAATGGGTCCACATGCCAGTCAGTCGGGGCAGAATATACTGATACTGGGCCAGCTCCACCTGAAGCCGTCCCTCCTTGGTTTTGGCCCGCTGGGCGAAGATGTCCAGGATCAAGCCGCAGCGGTCCAGCACCTGCACCCCCAGCAGGTCGGTGAGCACCCGCTGCTGGGAGGGCGACAGGTCGTTATCAAAAATCACCATATCCGCCTGAACATTTTCGCAGTAAAGCTGGACCTCAGCCACCTTCCCCTCTCCGATAAAGGTGCGGGGATCGGGCTTTTCCCGCTGCTGCAGCACAATGCCCAACGTCTCGCCGCCGGCGGTCTCCACCAGGGCGGCCAATTCCTCCAGGCTGGACTCATCCGCGCTCTCGCCCCGCTTGAGCACCGGCGAGGACAGCCCTACTAGGATCACTTTATTTCTTGCCTTTTCCGTTTCCAGCATGGCGCATCTCCTTTTCCTTCCAGTTTCTTTCGGCGCCTGCGCTGCGGTCAGATCGAAAAAAGGGCCCGCTGCGTGTGCAGCAGACCCTTTTGCGATGTGTCACAGAACCAATCAGTTCAGTCCGAACTTCTTATTAAACTTGGCAACGCGTCCGCCGGTATCAACCAGCTTCTGCTTACCAGTGAAGAAGGGGTGACACTTCGAGCAGACTTCCACCTTGATATCCTTCTTGGTAGAACCTGTCTCAATCACATTA
>JAHHSB010000169.1 GCA_020025415.1 Oscillibacter sp.
ACTCTGCCATCCAGCATGAAGCCGGCCTGGAACACCTGGGACACCACATTTTCCCCAAAATTTTCATCGTCAATATGCATCACGGCGTTGTGCATCTCCGGGTCGAAGGGCTGGCCCTTGGCCTGAATCTCCGTGACGCCCAGCTTGCTCAGGATCTCTTTATACTGGTTAAAGATCATCTCCAGGCCCTTTTTGTGGGGGGAGTCGTCATCCCCCTCGGTGGCCACGGCCCGCTCCAGGTTGTCGTACACCCCCAGAAAGGCCTTGACGGTGTCGGCCTTGGCATCTTGATAGATGCTCTCTTTTTCCTTGGTGGTTCGTTTGCGGTAGTTTTCATACTCCGCGCCCAGGCGGGTGAACTGTTCCTTTACCGACTCCAGCTGCTGGGCGGCCAGCTCCGCCGCCTCCATCTGCTCCCGGGTGAGGGTGTAGGTCTTTTCCTTTTTCTTGCTCTCTTTTTTCTTCCCAGCGGATTTGGCCTTTTCCTCTCCGCCCTGGGTCGGCTGCTCGGTCTGGGGAGCGGTAGCTTCCGCCTGCTCCGGCGCCGTTTCCTCCGGCTGGGGAATCTTGGTTTCTTCACTCATTGTGTTGATCCTCCTTTGGGGGCAGTTCCTGCTTGCCGAACAGGTGGGTCAGCCCCTCTGCAAAAAAGCTCAGTCTCGCCGCCACGGCGGCGTAATCCATACGGGTGGGCCCCACCACACCGATCAGGCCCCGCATATCGTTGCCGATGTCGTAGCTGGCCACCACCACGCTGGTGTCCTGCAGCGCCTGGCTGACGTTCTCCGGCCCGATCAGGATCTTCATGGGGCTGTTTTCATCCGGTGCGGGAAGTTCTTCCTTCCCACCCTCCAAAAAGCTCATCAGCTCGTGGGCCTTATCTGCGTCCCGGAATTCCGGCAGCTTTAAAAGCTCCTTGGCACCGGCGGTGAACACCTCTTTGTGCCCCGCCTCCTCCAGCACGTCGGCGGCGTAGGTCACCGTCTGACTGAGCAGCAAAAACATCTGGGGTGAGATCTGATCGGCCACGTTCATCAGCCGCAGATTCATCTCGTCGGTGGAGATGCCGGTAAAATGGGTGTTGAGCAGATTCACCAGCGTGGGCATCTGCTCCAGGTCCACCTTCAGCTGCATCCGCAGCAGCTGGCTTTTCACACGGTTGTCGCCCATCATCATCACAACGATGCAGCTGCTGTCATCCACCGGCAGCAATTCAAAGCGCCGGGCGGTCACGGCCCGCTTCCCCGCCGCGATGGCGTAAGCCGGATAGCCGGCCAGGCTGGATACAGCCTTTCCCGCCTGGGAGATGATCCGGTCCAGCTCCTCCATCTTGATCTGCAGCGCCTGGTTGATCCGCTCCGTCTCCCGAACGGAAAGGCGCTGCTTTTCCATCAGCTCGTTGACGTAGAGCCGGTATCCCTTGGGAGAGGGCACCCGCCCGGCGGAGGTGTGGGGCTGTTCCAGATAGCCCTGCTCCACCAGATCCACCAGCTCGTTGCGGATGGTGGCCGAGCTGATGCCGCCGATCTGGGCAGCAATGGTCTTGGAACCCACCGGTTCGGCAGAGTGGATATACTCCTCCACCACCACTTTCAGTATTTGCTTTTTTCGATCTGTGAGTTCCACGATCCGGCCCCTTGTTTTCCCTTTGGTTTTTTAGATTGGTTTTAGCACTCTCTTTCCCGGAGTGCTAAACGCAGTTTACCACCATGGGAAAGCATTGTCAATGCGGGGAATTAAAACAATTTGTGAACGTTGCCCCGGGCGCGCAAAAAAGCCGGATATCCCTGAGGACATCCGGCTTTTTTCTCTTTCATAGAGCCTCCACCGCCCGGCGCACGTCGCCGGAGAGGTACAGTGACCCCAGGGCGCATACGGCCCCTTCGGGGCCGGCCAGGGCCACGGCGGTCTCCACCCCCTGTGGGATGGTGGCGCAGGCGTGGACCGGGGTGCCCAGGGGGCGCAGCAGTTCGGCCAGGGCCGAAACCTCCATGGCTCGAGGATTGTCCGGCCGCACGGCCACAAAAGCCCCGGCCAGGGGCGCGATCCGGCGGACCATGGCGGCCACGTTCTTGTCCGCCATCGCCCCCAGAAGGAAGACGAGCCCACCCCAGGGGAAGCAGGCCCGCAGGCTCTCGGCCGCGGCGGCCATGCCCTGGTCGTTGTGGGCGCCGTCCAGCAAAAAGATGGGCTGCCGGCGCAGCAGCTCAAAGCGGCCCGGCCAACGCACCTTGGCCAGTCCCCGGCTCACTGCCTCCCGGGGGATCCGCCAGCCCCGCTCCTCCAGCACCTCCAGCGCCGTAATGGCCAACAGGGCGTTCCGGGGCTGATAGGCCCCGGCCATGGACAGGTGCAGCTGCCCATAGGGGGCGCAGGTAAAGACATTCC
>JAHHSB010000017.1 GCA_020025415.1 Oscillibacter sp.
CTCTTTGCTCCGAATCCCCCACACCCCGGAAACCTGGGCGCAGCTGAGCCTGCCCAACGGCGCGCCGCTGCTGCTGACCCATTGGGAAAGCATCATCGGGCGCAGCAAGACCGCGGATGTCTTTTTGAATTATCCAAGCATCTCCCGTCAGCACGCGGCCCTGATCCGCAACGAAGCGGGAGACTGGACCGTCTATGACCTGCACTCCAAAGGCGGCACCCAGGTCAACGGGAAAACGGTAAAGGATTCCTCTCCGATCAAGCTGGGAGACACCATTACCCTGGGCGGTGTGCCGCTGCTGTTTCTGCCCCAGACCGTGGAGGCCCGGGCCGAGCAGGAGGCCCGCCGCCAGGCGGAGCGCCCCCGTGCCATCTGGCCCTCCTTTTTATGGCTGACGCTGTTC
Source organism: Oscillibacter sp. (assembly GCA_020025415.1). Classification (GTDB taxonomy): domain Bacteria; phylum Bacillota; class Clostridia; order Oscillospirales; family Oscillospiraceae; genus Oscillibacter. Next base: position 404 of record JAHHSB010000017.1, read on the forward strand.
CAGATCCTCACCGCGCTGCAGCTGGTGATTGCCGCCGGGGAAGAGGCCACTCCCGTCATCCCCCTCACCTTTCTGGCGCTGACGGTCCTGATGTGGATCTATTACGCAGCCCTGCGGGCCTCCCACTGCGTGGGTTTTGAGATGGAAACCATCGCCTTCTTCCTGTCCACCCTGTCTTTGTCCGTCACCGCCTCCAGCGCCCCATCCAGCCTGCCCAAGCAGTTTCTGGCTATGGTGCTGGGGCTGATCTTCTTCCTGGTGCTGGGGTTATTCCTGCGGGATCTGAGCCGCACCCAGAAGATCCGCTGGCTCATGGCCGCGGCGGCCATCGGCCTGCTGGGCATCACTCTGGTGGCAGGCACTGCCAAGTACGGTGCAGTCAACTGGATCTCCATCGGCGGGATGTCCTTCCAGCCCTCGGAGCTGGCCAAGATCTGCTATATCTTCGCCGGCTCGGCCACATTGGAGCGGCTGTTCCACCGGCGGAACCTGACGCTGTTCATCCTGCTCACCGGCGTGTGCATCGGCTGTCTGGGCCTGATGAGCGACTTCGGCACCGCAGCCATCTTCTTTGTCACCTTCCTGGTGATCGCCTATCTCCGCTCCGGCGACTTTGCCACGCTGAGCCTAATCTGCGGCGGTGCCGTGTTTGGGGCGGGACTGATCGTCAAGTTCAAGCCCTACATCCTCAGCCGCTTCGCCTCCTGGGGCCACGCCTGGGAGGCCGCCTCCACCACCGGCTATCAGCAGACCCGCACCATGTCCGCTGCCGCCTCCGGCGGCCTGGTAGGTATGGGCGCGGGCAACGGCTGGCTTCATAAGATCCCGGCGGCGGACACCGATCTGGTCTTTGGTATGCTCTGCGAGGAGTGGGGCCTGCTGATTGCCGTACTGGCCGTACTGTCCATCGTGACGCTGGCGATTTTCGCCGCCCGGGCCTGCCGCTTTGGCCGCTCCAGCTTTTACACCATTGCCGCCTGCGCGGCCTCCTCCCTGCTGGTATTTCAGACCTGCCTGAATGTCTTCGGCTCGGTGGATCTGCTGCCCCTGACGGGTGTAACGTTCCCCTTTGTCTCCAATGGCGGCAGCGCCATGATGGCAGCCTGGGGCCTGCTGGCATTTTTAAAAGCCACAGACACCCGGGAAAATGCCAGCTTTGCCACCCGAATGCTTACCCGAAACCGCCAGCCGGTTCGGGAGTCCGCTCAGCCGCCTGCCTTTGACCCTGAGGAGGGATATCCCTATGAAGAAAATTGACCACCGCGCTTTTGTCTGCCGGATCTTGGCGCTGCTCCTGGCCGCGGGCTTGGGCCTGTTCGTGGTGCGCTGGTTTCTGTATGGCGGGGACTGGGCCTCTTCGGCGTTCAACCGTCACCTTTACAACAGCGCCGGCGAACTGGCCAGCGGCACCGTGCTGGACCGGGATGGGGATATACTCAGCTGGGTGGAAGACGGGAGCCGCCGCTACTATGACGACGCCACCGTCCGCAAGGCCACCCTTCATGTGGTGGGCGACCTGCAGGGCAATATCGGCACCGGGGCACTGAACGCCTTTGCCGACAAGCTCACCGGCTTCGATCTGATCAACGGTGCCTTTGCCGCCCAGTCCGGCGGAAGCCTCTATCTGACCATCGACGCTTACTACAACTACGTGGCCTATCAAGCCCTGAATGGAAAAAGCGGCACCGTAGCCGTATACAACTATCAGACGGGCGAGATCCTCTGCCTGGTCTCCTCCCCCTCCTACGACCCGCTGAACATTCCGGATGATCTGGAGACCAGTGAGCGCTATGAAGGCGCCTATCTTAACCGCTTTTTATCCTCCACCTTCACCCCTGGCTCCATTTTTAAAACCGTCACCCTAGCCGCCGCCATTGAAAACATCCCTGATCTTCTGAACCGCAGCTGGACCTGCAGCGGCTCGGTGGAGATCGACGGAGATGTGATCACCTGCTCCGGCACCCACGGAGAGCAGGACATCTATCAGGCACTGGCCAACTCCTGCAACGTGGCCTTCGGTCTGATCAGCCAGGAACTGGGTGCGGACACGCTGGAGCGCTATGCGGAAAAGGCGGGTCTGACCTCCAGCTATTCCATCAACGGTCTGCCAACCGCCAAAGGTTCCGTGAATCTGGACGGCGCCTCTGGCAGTGATCTGGCCTGGGCCGGCGTGGGGCAGTACCTGGATCAGGTGAACCCCTGCGCCATGATGATCTATATGGGCGCCATCGCCAATGGCGGAAAGGCGGCCATTCCCCGGATCATCCTCAAATCGGTGGATTCCCTGGGGATCCCCACCTCCCTGAACTGGACCAAAAAAAGCAAGGCCCTGATTGACTCCGACACTGCCGATCTGATGGCAGATATGATGGCCAACAACGTGCAGAGCACCTATGGCACCAGCCGCTTTCCCAATATGGACCTGTGCGCCAAATCCGGCACGGCGGAGGTAGGCACTGACCAGAGCCCCCACGCATGGTTCACCGGCTTTTTGCGCAATGAAGACGCTCCCTATGCCTTTATCGTCCTGGTGGAAAACGGCGGCGGCGGTTCCTCCGTGGCCGGCACCGTGGCCGGAAAGGTATTGAATGTGATGGTCAACGGCTATTAACGAAACAGTAAAAGGGGCAGGAGCGCGAAATCCGCGCTCCTGCCCCTTTTTTCGGTGTTTTAATACTGGCGCACCACTGCCGCAACCTTTCCCAGCAGGACCGCCTCAGAGCCGTCAATGGGCTGATAATCGTCGTTCTCCGGCAGCAGCCAAATCTTTCCCTTCTCCCGGGAGAGGCGCTTGACCGTGGCCTCCTCTCCCAGCAGGGCCACCACTATTTCCCCGTTAAGGGCCGTCTGCTGGCGGTGGACAACCACCAGATCTCCGGGCAGGATCCCGGCGTTGATCATGGACTGGCCCCGGACGCGAAGGCCAAAATATTCCCCCGCGCGGCCGCCGGTATCAAATGTCAGATAGTCCTCGATGCACTCCTCGGCCAGAATGGGGCTGCCGGCGGCCACATTTCCCACGATAGGCACCCGGTTTTCCGGCACAGGCTGCTCCGTCAGGGTGATGGCCCGCCCCTTGCCGGCACCCTTTTCAATCATGCCGGCCTCCTCCAGGTTTTTCAGGTGGAAATGCACCGTGGAGGGGGATTTCAGCCCCACTGCCTGCCCGATCTCCCGGACAGAGGGGGGATATCCCTGCTCGTGGATGCACGTGACGATGTAGTCATAGATTTTCTGCTGCATCCTGGATAACTGGGCCATCACGCACCTCCTGATTTGTCATCAGTCCTTTGAATTTTGTCCATTATAGCACAGCCCGGCCATAAATGCAACATTTGTTCCAGTTTTTCTTCTGGCAAATCGATGCTTTTTTCCGGGAAACCACAAAAATACACTTGAAACTCAGCAGGAAATATGCTAATATAATTATCTGTGAAATATACTCGGTCCGCCTTAGGGGCTGACCCAAACGGAGGGTTCCATCATGACTTTGGCGATTACGATTCTGCAGCTGCTGTGCGGCCTGGCCGTCATCGTGGTTGTTCTGTTCCAGTCTGGTAAAAACTCTGGTCTTTCCGCTTCCATCAGCGGCGGTGCCGGGGATTCCTTCCTTGCCAGAAACAAGTCCAAGACCCTGGATGCCAAGCTGGCCAAGGCTACCAAGTGGATCGGCGCGCTGTTTATTGTGCTGACCCTGGTTCTGAACATTCTCCAGTAATCACCGCTATAAAAAGCACCGCAGCCATTGGCTGCGGTGCTTTTTTATAACGGTCCCTTCCCGGAGCAGATCAGTCCACTGTAAGGATCGGTCCCGTAAATAGACAAAAGCTCTTCCACGGTGACGAAGGTATAACCCTGCGCCTGGAGCTGGTCAATGATCTCCAGCGCAGCGTCAACCGAGGCGGAGATACGGTCATGCATCAAGATGATGTCCCCCGGCTTTACTTCTGAGAGGACTGCCTTCACATCGGCCTGGGCGTTTTCCAGCTTCCAGTCCTCCGGATCCAGGGACCATTTGATCAGCGGCGCAGAAAACCAGGAAAACTGCGTGTCTTTGATCAGACCGTAGGGCGGGCGGATCCAATAGGTGCCAGGCCCCAGGATCTCCTGAAGCAGCGCATTTGTGCGGGCGATCTCCTCCTGGGCCTGCGTCTGATTCAGCATCTGCAGTCGGGTGTGGGTCCATGTGTGGTTCCCCACCTGGTGGCCTTCCGCCTGCATACGCTCCACCAGCTCTCGATTTTCTTCGATCTGTTCGCCGATCAGGAAGAATGTAGCCGACGCCCCCCGTTCTTTCAGGCCATCCAGCAGTCGGGCGGTGGTGTCTGCCCGGGGCCCGTCATCAAAGGTGAGGGCCACATATTTACCCGTCGGGATCTCTGCCGGACCTTCCGCCGTGACCACCGGCTCTGTCTGGGAAATTATGCTCCAGACAAACAACAGCGCCACGCATAAAAAAATCAGACGATGCTTTCTCATCCCCACCAACCTTTCTTTTTTCAAGGCTATTGTTTGCGTTCCCCCGGAAAATACACCTGCAGGATTCCGCCTGGTGAAAAAGCTCTGCCGGAAATATCTGGTGCTTGGCGCTCTGCTTGCCGTAAAATATGAAAAAAGCTCTTTTCTATGGCCTGACGGTCCATAGAAAAGAGCTTTTTTACTGGAAAATGATACTTACTTTACCAGCTCGATCAGAGCCGTCTCGGCGGCATCGCCGCGGCGGACACCGGTGCGCACAATGCGGGTATAACCGCCGTTGCGCTCTGCATAACTGGGAGCAATCTCCTTGAACAGCTTCTTGCAGACATCCTCACGGGTAATGAAGCTCATGGCCTGCCGGTAGGCAGCCAGATCGTTCTTCTTGCCGAGGGTAATCATCTTCTCAGCCAGAGGCTTAATCTCTTTGGCGCGGGTGACCGTGGTCTCCATCTTGCCATAATCCAGGAAATCGGTGACCTGCTGACGCAGCATAGCCATACGCTGATCAGTAGTCTTGCCGAGTTTACGGGTTCCGGGCATCTTGGTCTTCCTCCTTATCGGGAATTTTGCTGCCCCCCATCAACAGCGGGGCAGAAGGTTTCAGTTATTGCTATCGTCCTCCGCCAGGGACAGTCCCATCATCGCCAGCTTGTTGATGACCTCTTCCAGGGACTTGCGGCCCAGGTTGCGAACCTTCATCATCTCATCTTCCGTTTTGGAAATCAGATCCTCCACGGTATTGATGTTGGCGCGCTTGAGGCAGTTAAAGCTGCGCACCGACAGATCCAGTTCCTCAATGGTCAGCTCCAGGACTTTGTTGCGCTGGGCTTCGGCCTTTTCAACCACCGTGGGCTTGCTGCCCACAGTTTCGCTCAGATTTGTAAACAGGGTAAAGTGATCACAGAGAATCTTCGCGCCCAGAGAAACCGCATCGCGGGCAGAGATGGTACCGTCGGTCCAAACCTCCAGCGTCAGCTTGTCAAAATCGCTGGACGCACCCACACGGGTGGGCTCCACCGTATAGTTGACCTTGTAGACGGGAGTGTAGATGGAGTCAACGGGAATCACACCGATCACCGTCTGAGCCGGCTTGTTGTGGTCGGCAGACACATAGCCCCGACCGTGGGACAGAGTGATCTCCATGTTCAAAGCGGCGCCATTGTCCAGCGTGGCAATGTGCATCTCGGGGTTGAGGATCTCAACCTCGCTGTCCACCTTGATATCGCCGGCAGTGACCTCGCAGGGGCCGACCGCTTCGATATAAACGGTCTTGACCCCGTCGGTGTGCAGCTTGGTCAGCAGACCCTTCACATTCAGGACGATCTCCGTGACGTCTTCCTTCACCCCAGGGATGGTAGAAAACTCATGCTGAACACCGGCGATCTTAATGGTCGTGGCGGCAGTTCCGGGCAGAGAGGAAAGCATAATGCGGCGCAGCGCATTCCCCAGAGTCGTTCCGTATCCCCGCTCCAGAGGCTCCACTACGTATTTGCCGTAAGTGACGTCACCAGGCGTTTCCACACACTCGATCTGGGGCTTTTCAATTTCAATCATGCAGTTACCCTCCTTCATCTTCTCATTGCGGCGCAGTCGGCAATCAACGCGCCGTGGACAAATCCTAACATTCTCGAGGGTTTCCTCCGATTACTTGGAGTACAACTCGACGATGAGGTGCTCCTCGATGGGAAGATCAATGTCTTCGCGAGTGGGTTCTGCAATGACTTTCGCCACGTTATTCTTATCCATGTCCAGCCACTTGGGGGCCACGCGGGAAGCGTTGGCCTCCAGAGCGCCCTTGAACTTATCCAGGCTGCGGGAGCCTTCCTTCAGCTCCACCACGTCGCCCACCTTCACCAGGAAGGAAGGAATGTTGACCTTTCTGCCGTTGACGGTGAAGTGGCCGTGACGCACCAGCTGACGGGCCTCGGCACGGCTCATCGCAAAGCCGAGACGATACACCACGTTGTCCAGGCGGGTCTCCAGGATCGCCAGCAAGTTCTCGCCGGTCATACCGGCCTTCTTGTTGGCCATCTCGAAGTAGTCCCGGAACTGATGCTCCAGAACGCCATAATAGCGCTTGGCCTTCTGCTTCTCACGCATCTGCAGGCCATATTCAGACAGCTTCTTGTTTCTTGCATTGCCATGCATGCCGGGAGCGTAGCTGCGACGCTCGAGGGAGCACTTATCCGTATAGCAGCGGTCGCCCTTCAGAAAGAGTTTCTGGCCTTCTCTGCGGCACAGGCGGCAGACTGCTCCGGTATATCTAGCCATATAGCTTTACCTCCTACTTTCGATTAAACGCGGCGACGCTTGGGGGGACGGCAGCCATTGTGAGGAATGGGAGTCACGTCCTTGATCATCGTCACTTCCAGGCCAACAGCCTGCAGCGCACGGATGGCGGCCTCGCGGCCCTGACCGGGGCCCTTGACGAAAACTTCCACCGTCTTCAGGCCATGCTCCATGGCGGCACGGGCGGCCACCTCAGCAGCGGTCTGAGCGGCGAAGGGGGTAGACTTCTTGCTTCCGCGGAAACCCATTCCGCCGGAAGAAGCCCAGGAGATCGCGTTGCCTTGGGTATCGGCCACAGTGACCATGGTGTTGTTAAAAGAAGAACGGATATGGACCTGACCACGCTCAATGTTCTTCTTTTCTCGGCGGCGACGAATCACTTTCTTGCCGCCGGAAGCTTTAGCAGTTGCCATTTCTGTTCTCCCTCCTTACTTCTTCTTATTGGCAATGGTCTTCTTGGGACCTTTGCGGGTTCTAGCGTTGGTCTTGCTGCGCTGGCCGCGGACGGGCAGGCCCTTGCGATGACGAACACCGCGATAGCAGCCAATTTCAGTCAGACGCTTAATATCCAGAGCCGTGTTGCGGCGCAGGTCGCCCTCCACCATGTAGCCCTGGTCAATGGCCTCACGGAGCTTCGCTTCGTCCGCATCCGTCAGGTCCTTCACGCGGGTGTCAGGATTGATGCCTGTCTGCGCCAGAATATCCTTGGCGCTCTTTCTGCCAATACCGTAGATATAAGTGAGTCCGATTTCGATTCGCTTATCCTTCGGCAGGTCAATGCCGGCAATACGTGCCATACTCTTAAAGCACCTCCAATTAAAAGTTAGCCCTGTCTCTGCTTATGCTTGGGATTCTCGCAAATAACCATAACGCGGCCTTTGCGGCGAATAACCTTGCACTTCTCGCACATGGGCTTCACGGACGGTCTTACCTTCATAGTTTTTAACCATTCCTTTCAGCGAATTGTGGGATCACATGCCGCTCACGGCATGTTGTGCGTATGCTGTTGCGGCGCTGCTTACTTGCTGCGCCAGGTGATCCGGCCGCGGGTCAGGTCGTAGGGAGACATCTCCACCGTGACCTTGTCGCCAGGCAGAATCCTGATGAAATTCATTCTGAGTTTACCGGAAATATGTGCCAAAATCGTGTGACCATTTCCAATGTCGACCTGGAACGTGGTGTTGGGCAGCGCCTCAACGACCACACCTTCGACTTCAATCATATCGGATTTCGCCAAACGTTATCCCTCCTGGTCCGGCTGAGCCGCGTCGCGATATGCCGCGAGGGCCCGGCGAAGTTCACTGTTCGTGATTTTTTCTTCGCGCTTGATCTTTTCAGAAAGCCTGGTATCGTCATCGGCCACAAAAAGCACATGCTTGCGCTTTTTCCGCTTCGGCGATTCCACTTTCCTGCTTTTTCCGTCTGCCAGCAGAAGGAAGTCCCCTTCTGCCGCAAGTACAACAAAGAGCTTCCCCTTATCTCTGCCGGCATCGGATCTGACTATATTTGATTTTGCAATATCCATACGCTTCCTCAAATGGCGGGAGCCGTCAGAATTTCCGGCTCTCCGTCGGTAATCAGGATCGTATTCTCATAGTGGGCAGCCCACTTGCCATCCAGCGTCCGGACGGTCCAGCCGTCGGGCATCTGCTTGATTGCAGCGGAGCCGGCATTCACCATGGGCTCAATTGCAAGGGTCATCCCACGCAGAAGCCGGGGGCCTCTGCCCGAAGTGCCATAGTTGGGGATCTCCGGTGCTTCGTGCATCTGTGTGCCGACGCCGTGGCCGACATACTCCCGCACGATGGAATATCCATGGCTCTCCACGTAATTCTGGATCGCCGCGGAAATATCCTGCAGCCGGTGCCCCTCCTTTGCGTAGCGGATCCCCTCAAAGAAACTCTGTCTGGTCACATCGATCAGGTCCTGAGCTTCCGGTGAGATTTTGCCGCAGGCAAAAGTCGCTGCACAGTCCCCGTGGAAGCCGCCGATGTAGGCTCCCACGTCCACACTGACGATGTCGCCCTCCTGCAGCACCCGGCGCCCCGGGATCCCGTGAATGATCTCGTCGTTGACGGAGACGCACACGGAAGCCGGGTAGCCGTTATAGTGCAGGAAAGACGGGACTGCACCCTGTTTGTGAATAAACTGATAGACTGCGTTGTCGATCTCCTGGGTTGTTACGCCGGGCCTTACCATTTCCCCTGCCAAAGCACGGGCAGCCGCGGTAATTTTTCCCGCTCGGCGCATCAGTTCGATCTCATGCTGGGATTTCAGGGTTATCATATCCCAGTCATCTCCCCAACGCACGGAGAATCGCCTGGGTCGTTCCCGCAATGGTGGGCTGATCTTCCACAGGCTTGAGCAGTCCCCGCTGGGCGTAGAAGTCCTTCAGGGGCTCGGTCTCCGTATGATAAACCTCAAGCCGCTTTTGCACGGTTTCAGGTGCATCATCAGCACGCTGGACCAGCTTGCCGCCGCACACGTCGCACACGCCCTCTTTCTTGGAAGGCGCGTTAACCACGTGGTAGCTGGCGCCGCAGGCCTCGCAGACCCGGCGGCCGTCCATACGCTTCATAATGATCTCGTCGGAGACTTCCAGGGAAATGGCGGCGTCGATGGAGACACCGGCCTTTTCCATGGCCTCCGCCTGGCCGATGGTGCGAGGCACACCGTCCAGGATATATCCGTTCTTGCAATCCTCTTCCGCCAGCCGCTCCGTGATGATGCCGATAATCACATCATCCGGAACCAGCTTGCCCTCGTCCATATAGGACTTGGCCTTCAGGCCGGTGGGCGTGCCGTTTTTAATGGCCGCACGGAGAATATTGCCGGTAGAAATAGTGGGGACATTCAGTTCTTTCCGCAGAATTTCCGCCTGCGTACCTTTACCGGCGCCAGGCGCTCCAAGCAAAATCAACTTCATGACAGAACCCCTCTCTTATTCCAGGAACCCCTTATACTGACGCATCAGCATCTGAGACTCCAGAGCCTGTACGGTTTCCAGTGCAACACCCACCACGATGATGACGGAGGTACCGCCAATCGCCAGGTTGGGGTTGCCCACGATCTTGCCCAGGATCAGCGGGCAGATAGCCACGATGCCCAGGTAGATCGCACCGAACAGCGTCACCTTGTTAAGCACCTTCTTGATGAAGTCCACAGTGGGCTTGCCGGGACGGAAGCCCGGGATAAAGCCGCCCTGCTTTTTCAGGTTGTTGGCAATCTCAACAGGGTTGAACTGAATCGTGGAGTAGAAATAACTAAACCCGATGATCATCATGAAATAGACTATCATATACAGGATCGACTTGGTGTCGATCAGCTGCAGGAAGGAATACCAGAAGGTGCCTTCCTCGGGAGCCTTCATGAACGCCGCGATGGTTGCAGGCAGAGACGCAATGCTCTGAGCGAAGATCACCGGCAGCACACCGGACATGTTAACCTTCATGGGGAGCGTAGAGCTCTGGCCGCCGTACATCTTCCGGCCCACCTGACGCTTGGCGTACTGGACCGGGATCCGGCGCTCGGAATCGTTGATAAAGACAATGAAGATGAACAGCGCAACCACACCGACGATTAGCAGCAGATCCCACAGCCAATTGATGCTCTCCTCCTGACCAAAGGCGATCAGGTTGGACACCATGGTGGGCACGCGGGAGAGAATACCGGCAAACAGGATAATGGAAATGCCGTTGCCAATACCAAACTCGGTGATCTGCTCACCCAGCCACATTACGAAGGAAGAACCCGCCACAAAGGACACGATGATCACCAGCGCGTTCCAGATCGTGGGATCGGAAACGGACAGCAGATCGTAATTCTTCATCAGCATAAAGTAGCCGAAGCCCTGCAGGACCGCAATGCCAATGGTGGTATACCGGGTGATGGACTGGATCTTCCGCTTCCCCTCTTCGCCGCCGTCGCGGGCCAGCCGCTCCAGGGCGGGAATGGCGATGGTCAGCAGCTGAATGATAATGGAAGCGTTGATATAGGGCTGGATGCTCAGGGCGAACACCGTCGCCTGTGCGAAGGCACCGCCGGACATCACATTGTACAGCCCCAGGACCGTGGTGCTCATCTGGTGCAGATACTGACCCAGGAGCGTCACATTGACATAGGGCACGGTAATCGCGTTGCCGATCCGGAAAATGAGCAGGATAATGAGTGTAAAGATGATCTTCTTCCGCAGTTCGGGGATACCCCATGCCTTGCGAATCGTCTGGATCACGTTACTTCACCTCGGTCTTTCCGCCTGCTGCCTCGATAGCCTCCTTGGCAGAAGCGGAGAAAGCAGAAGCCTCCACAGTCACCTTCTTGGTAACCTTGCCGTTACCAAGGACTTTGTAGCCATACTCGCACTTGGAGAGAATGCCCTTGGCCAGCAGCGCCTCGGCGGTGACGGTGTCACCATCCTCGAAAGCGTTCAGGGCGCTCAGGTTGATGATCTCCAGGGGCTTGGCAAAGATGTTGTTAAAGCCGCGCTTGGGGACACGGCGGGCCAGAGGCATCTGGCCGCCTTCGAAACCAACGCGGACCTTGCCGCCGCTACGGGCCTTCTGACCCTTGTGGCCGCGGCCGCCGGTCTTGCCGTTGCCGCTGCCCGCGCCCCGGCCCTTCCGATAGGCCTCGCAAACAGAGCCCTCTGCGGGAGACAGTTCACTCAGTTTCATTACTTGTTACCTCCCTCTTCGGTAACCTGCAGCAAATAACCAATCTTGGCGATCTTGCCGCGGGTCTGGTCGTTGTCGGGCTGCACGGTGGTATCACCGATCTTACGCAGACCCAGGGAATGGGCGGTCGCGATCTGCTTGTCCAGACGGCCGCTCAGGCTCTTAACGAGCTTAATGTTTAAGTTTACCATGTTCAGCGCCTCCTTAACCCAGGATCTCTTCGACGCTCTTGCCGCGGATTCTGGCAATCTCGGCAGGGCCGCGCATGGACTTGAGGCCCTCGAAGGCGGCAGCGACGACATTGTTGGGGTTGTTGGAGCGCAGGCACTTGGTACGGATATCCTTGATGCCCGCGGTCTCCACGACGGCACGGACAGCGCCGCCGGCGATCACACCGGTACCGGGAGCAGCGGGCTTCATCAGCACGCGGCCCGCGCCGGCCTCACCAATGGTCTCGTGGGGAATGGTGCTGCCGGACAGGGTGACGGTAATCATATTCTTCTTGGCAGCCTCGATGCCTTTGCGGATTGCCTCAGGCACCTCAGCAGCCTTACCCAGGCCGTAGCCCACCTTGCCCTTACCGTCGCCAACGACGACCAGGGCAGAGAATTTCATCACGCGGCCGCCCTTCACAGTCTTGGAAACACGGTTCAGGGATACGACCTTCTCGATATACTCGCTCTGTTCTCTTTCAAATCTAGGCATGTTGTCGTTCCTCCCTCCGATTAAAACTTCAGGCCGCCTTCACGGGCGCCCTCGGCCAGAGCCTGCACACGGCCGTGATAGAGATAGCCACCGCGGTCGAAAACCACGTTCTCAATTCCCTTGGCCTTGGCGCGCTCGGCAACCAGCTTGCCCACCGCGGTGGCAGCGGCCACATTGCCGCCGTAACCTTCGATGGCCTTGTCGAGAGAGGAAGCAGAAGCCAGGGTCACGCCGTTGACATCGTCGATGACCTGGGCGTAGATGTTGGCTTCGCTGCGGAACACATTCAGACGGGGCATCTCAGGAGTGCCGGAGATCTTGCCACGCACTCTCTTGTGACGCTTCAAACGCTGGGCGTTGGTATTCGGTCTTTTAATCATATCGGCACACCTCCTTACTTCTTGCCGCCGGTCTTACCGACCTTACGACGGATGACCTCATCGGCATACTTGATTCCCTTGCCCTTGTAAGGCTCGGGGGGACGCTTCTCGCGGACCTCAGCGGCAAACTGGCCCACAACCTGCTTGTCGCAGCCGCGAATTACGATTTTATTGGGAGAGGGGACATCGATGGTAATGCCCTCGATCTCGGGAACGATCACCTGATGAGAGAAGCCCAGGTTCATAACCAGGTTCTTGCCCTCCTTGGCAACTCTGTAGCCCACGCCGTTGACTTCCAGCTCCTTGGAGAACTCCTCGGTAACACCGTGGACCATGTTGCTCAGCAGGGTCCGGGTCAGGCCGTGCAGGCTGCAGTGCAGCTTATCCTCGGAAGGCCGCTCGACGGTAATCGTGTTGCCTTCTTGCTTAATAATCATTTCAGGGCGGAGCGTACGGGTCAGCTCGCCCTTGGGTCCCTTCACGGTAACCACATTACCCTCGGCGACGGTAACCGTCACGCCGGCGGGAACGGTAATGGGCATTCTACCAATTCTAGACATTGCGAAATACCCTCCTTACCAGACGAACGCCAGGACTTCGCCGCCGACATGAGCCTCGCGGGCCTTCTTGTCGGTCATGACGCCCTTGGACGTAGAGATAATGGCGACACCCAGACCGCGCAGGACGCGGGGAAGCTCGTCGGCTCCCACATAGACCCGCAGGCCGGGCTTGGACACGCGGCGCAGGCCGGTGATGACCTTTTCCTTGCCGGCGTTATACTTCAGGGTGATGTGAATCACACCCTGGGTACCGTCGTCCACGATCTGGAAATTCTTAATATAGCCCTCGTCCAGCAGGATCTGAGCAATGCTCTTTTTCATGTTGGAAGCGGGAACATCAACCGTGTCGTGCTTTGCGTTGTTGGCGTTGCGGATGCGGGTGAGCATATCCGCAATTGGATCGGTGATATGCATGAGTTATATCCTCCTATTTTAGAGTTACGGCATTTGCCGTTTCGGCAGCGAGGTATCACTATGAATGGAGCGGTCCGCGCCTGCGGGCGCCCAATTCACAGTGACCTTTCGCCATCCTGTATCACCAAGGGCCCATATCAAAGCCCATAAGTGCTGTATCGTTCGGCCGGCTCAGCGGCCGGTACGCAAGCCGCTTAGAAAGAGGCCTTGCGCACGCCGGGGATTTCGCCCTTGTAAGCCAGCTCACGGAAGCAGATACGGCACACACCGTAGTCACGCAGGTAAGCGTGGGGGCGGCCGCAGAGCTTGCAGCGGTTGTACTTCCGGGTGGAGTACTTGGCAGGAGCCTGCTGCTTGAGAACCATGGATTTCTTAGCCATTTCTTCTTCCTCCTTAGCGGGCGAAGGGAGCGCCGACCTGCTGGAGCAGGGCCCGGGCCTCTTCGTCAGTCTGAGCGGTGGTGCAGATGACCACATCCATGCCGCGGATCTTGTCGATCTTATCGTA
>JAHHSB010000170.1 GCA_020025415.1 Oscillibacter sp.
GCGCTGAATACCAAGAAAGAAAAAGGGGCGTTTTACAATGCCGATCGAACGGGTGCGGGCATATTTCAAAGAGCTGGGTATGGAGGAGCGGATCCAGGAGCTTCCGGTCTCCTCGGCTACGGTGGAGCTGGCAGCGCAGGCCCTGGGCGTGGAAGGCTCCCGGATTGCCAAGTCCATGGGCTTCCGCCTGGGGGAGCGGACAGTCATGGTGGTCACCGCCGGCGATACCAAGATCGATAATCGAAAGTATAAGGATCAGTTTGGCGGCAAGGCCGTGATGCTCACCCCCGAAGAGGCGGTGGAGTGCATCGGCCACGCCGTGGGCGGGGTCTGCCCCTTTGCGGTGAATGAGGGCGTGGAGGTCTATCTGGACCGTTCTATGCAGCGCTTTGAGACGGTGTTTCCCGCGGCGGGCAGCAGCAACAGTGCCATCGAGCTGAACATGGAGGAGCTGGAGCGCTGCTCCAAGGCCATCGGCTGGGTGGACGTGTGCAGGGGCCGGGAGAATTGAATCCATATCCCGAGCAGAAACGAAAGGAGAAGGCAAGATGCTTACGGTGATCCACGGGGCAGATTTTCATTTGGACAGTGCCTTTGCCGGGCTGCGGCCCGAGCAGGCGGCGGCCCGGCGGCGGGAGAGCCGGGACAGCTGCCGCCGACTGGCGGCGGAGGCCCGGGGCCGGAAGGCGGACCTGGTGCTGCTGGCAGGGGATCTGTTTGACAGCGGGTCTGCCTTCCGGGAAACCGGGGAGACCCTGCGGGAGGCACTGGGGCAGATCCCTGCGCCGGTACTGATTGCGCCGGGCAACCACGACTGGTATGGCCCGGGCAGTCCCTACGCGGAGCTGGAGTGGCCGGAGAATGTGCATATCTTCCGGGGCGCTCTGGAGGCGGTGGAGCTGCCGGAGCTGAATGCCGTGGTCTACGGGGCCGGCTTCACCGGGCCGGAACAGACGGAAAGCTTGCTCCGGGACTTCTCCGCGCCCGCTGATGGCCGCCTCCATCTGATGGTGCTCCATGGGGAGGCCGGGGTGAGCGAGGGACGCTACGATCCCCTGCCAAAAGAGGAGATTGCCGCCAGCGGCTTGCACTATTTGGCCTTGGGGCATATCCACAAGCCGGGGCAGCTCCGGGCAGGCCGGACGCTGTGCGCCTGGCCCGGCTGCCTGGAGGGCCGGGGCTTTGACGAACTGGGCGAGCGGGGCTTTTACCAGCTGGAGCTGGACACCTCCGGGGCCCGGCTGCACTTTGTCCCCTTTGCCCGGCGGCGCTATGAGATCCGGGAGGTGGACGTGACCGGCCGGGAGCCTCTGGCCGCCGTGCTGGCCGCCCTGCCCGAGGAGACGGCGGAGGACCTTTACCGTATCGTGCTCACGGGGGAGACGGACGAGAAAGGCGTGGATCTGGCCGCCTTGCGGGAGGCCTTGACGGACCGCTTCTACGCTCTGGAGCTGACGGATCATACCCGGATCGCCCGGGACCTGTGGGAGCGGGCGGGGGAGGCCCGCTTTGGGCTGGCGGCCTTGGATCACAGGGATATGAACGGCTGGGAGGGCAGTATATGAGCGGCAAGAGAATTTTGATGATCGGCACCGGCGGCACCATCGCCGCGTCGGTGACCCAGAGCGGCCTGGTGCCGGAGTTGACCTCCGAGCAGCTGCTGGCCGGTATCCCCGCTATTTCCTCCATCTGCCAGGTGGAAAGCCTGCAGCTGATGAATCTGGACAGCACCAACATCGGCCCGGAACACTGGCTGGCCATGGCCCGCTGCCTGGAGGAGCATTACGGGGAATATGATGGTTTTGTTATCACCCACGGCACCGATACCATGGCCTATACCGCGGCGGGGCTGAGCTACCTGGTCCAGGGCAGCCCCAAGCCCATCGTGCTCACCGGTGCCCAGAAGCCCATCGGCTTCGATTCTACGGATTCCAAGGTGAATCTGGTCGACGCCTTCCGGGTGGCATCGTCGGATATGCCCGGGGTGTCCATCGTTTTCAACGGCAAGGTGATCCTGGGCACCCGGGCCCAGAAGACCCGGTCCAAGAGCTTCCAGGCCTTTTCCAGCATCAACTACCCCTTCCTGGGCGTGCTGCGGGACGGGGCGCTGCTGCCCTTTATCCGCCAGGACTGCAGAGCCGTGCCTACCTTTTATTCGCAGCTGGATACCCGGGTGGGCCTGCTGAAGCTGATTCCGGGGACGGAGCGGGCGCTGCTGGACTTCCAGCTGGCTCACTGCGACGCGCTGATCATCGAGAGCTTCGGCGTGGGCGGATTGCCGGAGGCCGGCGGCTTTTACGAGAGTGTCCGCCGGGGGCTGGAGCAGGGAAGGACCGTGGTCCTGACCACCCAGGTGCAGAACGAGGGATCGGATCTGATGG
>JAHHSB010000171.1 GCA_020025415.1 Oscillibacter sp.
ACAGAGAACAAAAGCCCCGCCCCTGGCCCGGCCAGCAGCGTGCCCAGGGCCAGGATCACCAGGGCGCAGCACAGCAGGGCCAGGGCCGCCCGGCTGCCACGCCGGGACGGAGAGGAGGACGCTTCCGCCCCCGCGGCCCCGGGGGCCTCGCCGGATTCCGGGGAAGGCCCGGCGGCTTCCGGACCCGCCGGGCCTTCCCCGGTGACCAGGGCGTCCAGGCTGATATCGAATAGGCGGCTCAGACGTACCAGCTTGTCCAGCTCCGGCACGGCGGCGTCCGTCTCCCACTTGCTTACCGACTGGCGGGACACCCCCAGCGCGTCGGCCAGCTCCCCCTGGGACCAGCGCCGCTGGCTCCGCAGCTGACAGATCCGCTCTCCTAAGGTCATAGTCATCGCTCCTTTGCACTTGGTTGTGGGTTTCGCCTCTCAGTATACCGGCGGCTGGGGGGAAAGTCCACCAAGCCCTCTTGTAATTTTAGCACCCGCCGGTTGCACCCGTCCTGTTTTGCGGGGAAAACCGGGAAAAAGGGGAAAAGAAGGAGCTTTTCCGGCACCGCGGCAAATCGGAGGGGAAGAGAAGGCGAATCCATGGAAAAGCAAGCCGCTGGAAGACCCGGAAATACGTCATCCGGGTAAAAATAGATCCAATTTTTGCCGGCGGGCAGCTTACGGCTGTCCGCTCTTTTTGCGCCTATCCCGGCCCGCCGGGGAGTGATTGACGGGGCCCCGCCCGCCGTGGTACAATCACCTTGCCAGCGGAAAGCACAGCTGCCCGCCGGCCCAAGAGAACTGCTTTCGGGGCTCTGGCCGCCGAAAAGCGAAAAAACCGTGGAATCTGACGAGGCGAGGATCCGTTCCCAGCCGGAAGAGGGCACAGACAAACTGCGCAAGCCGGGGTCCCCCGGCCTTTGGTGCTGTCCGTACGTCCTCCGCCGCCTGGCGGGGGGCTTTTTCGTCTTCGGAAAGGAGGAAAATCCCATGGAGGAAAACCGAGTGGCGGTGATCGCCCTGATCGTGGAGGATACCGAGGCGGCGGAGGCACTCAACACCTTGCTCCACCAGTACCGCCGGGCAATCATCGGCCGCATGGGCCTGCCCTGCCCCCAGCGGGGCATCAGCCTGATCAGCGTGGCGGTAGATGCCCCCGCCGACCAGATCAGTGCCCTGTCGGGGAAGCTGGGGCGGCTGCCGGGGGTGACGGCCAAGACCGTCTATGCCCCCACCGGCTGCGGCCATCCGCCCCGGGAGCTTGGCCGGGCGTGAGAAAAGTGCCTGGCAGCATTTGTTGGTCCCGTTGATTTCATGAAACCGAAAGGAAGATTGCTATGAAAACATGTAAGAAAATCTCTGCGCTGGTCCTGGCTCTGGCCATGATCCTGACCCTGGCCGTCGGCTGCGGCGGCACCCAGTCTGGTGCCGGCTCCAGCGCCCAGGGCGGTGCCAGCTTCTCCGTCGCGGCATTGAAGGGGCCCACCGGCATGGGCCTGGTGAAGCTGATGGAGGAGGCGGAGGCCGGGGAGAGCGCCAATGACTATACCTTCACCCTGGCCGCCTCCGCCGACGAGGTGACCCCCTCCCTCATCCAGGGGGAGCTGGACATGGCCTGCGTGCCTGCCAACCTGGCCTCCGTCCTCTATCAGCGGACGGAGGGGCAGATCGTCACCCTGGCGGTGAACACCCTGGGGGTGCTGTATATCGTGGAGAACGGCAACGCCGTCCGCTCTGTGGAGGATCTCCGGGGTAAGACCATCGTGGCCGCCGGCAAGAATTCCACCCCGGAGTATACCCTGCGCTATCTGCTGGAGTCCTATGGCCTGGACCCTGACGGGGATGTGACCATCGACTGGAAGAGCGAGCATAGCGAGTGCGTGGCGGCCATGGCCTCCGGCGCGGCCACGGTGGCTATGCTGCCCCAGCCCTTTGTGGCCGCGGCCCAGGCCAAGCTGAGCGAGCTGCGGGTGGCCCTGGATCTGACGGAGCTGTGGGACGGACTGGACAACGGCTCGGCCCTGCTCACCGGTGTGATCGTGGCCCGCAAAGAAGTGGTGGAGGAGAACCCCAACGCCGTGGAGGCCTTTTTAAACGAGTACGCCGCCTCGGTGGAGTGGGTGAATGAAAACACTGCCGAAGCCGCCGCCCTTATCGGGGAGCGGGGCATCGTGGACGCTGCCGTGGCGGAGGCCGCCCTGCCTTACTGCAACATCGTGTGCATCACCGGGGCAGAGATGAAAGAGAAGCTCTTCGGCTACCTGCAGGTGCTCTATGACGCCGAGCCTGCTTCCGTGGGCGTGACAGAGGAGAAGCCTGATGCCGGACTGCCCGGGGACGATTTCTACTATGGCGCCGAAGGAGCGGCTGCGGC
>JAHHSB010000172.1 GCA_020025415.1 Oscillibacter sp.
TGATCTGGCTGCCGCCAACACCAAGCTGGCCGCTGCTATCCCGCTCCCTGACCCCGGATGAGCCCAGAGGCATCCCTGCATCGCCCGCTGCCGCAGCTATTGCCCAGCAGGCCGCCGCTGCCCCTGCCGGTGTCAACACCCGCCCCGGAGGACTTCAAGGACTGCCGCCCCGCTGGCAAGATCCAGCCTGGCGATTTTGTCCCGCAGGTGCACAGCTACACCACCTCTATCGGCAACGAGATGCACCTGCAAGGCACTGCTGGACAGCAAACCCATGGAGGGCTGGAAACTGGCAGCCGGGCGGAGCAGCCGGGTATTCCGCCTCTGCCAGCAGATGTTGTGTCGTAACTCCATTCTACCATGCGGGGAAAATCACTATGGATTTTTTCTCAGTGTCCAACTTCATTCTGCAATTAACCAATAATTTTTAGCGGGCTATTTGCAATTGATTCTGGACTTTTCGCTACAGGAATGATGAACTTTTTGTAATCCATCCGGAAAAAATGTCAAGGCTTGTAGGGAGCGGGAAGCTGTGGTATTCTATGGAGTACCGAAACTACTCCGGCGGGGCCGCGCCCCCGCCTGAAAGGAAGCCTTGTTATGAATCAGGTCCTGCTCCACTGCTGCTGCGCCCCCTGTTCCCTGTCATGCATCGACCCGCTCCGCGAGGAGGGAATCCAGCCGGTGGCCTTCTGGTACAATCCCAACATCCACCCCTGGAAGGAGTATCAGGCCCGGCGGGACTGCCTGCTGGCCTACGCCCCCACCATCGGCATGGAGGTGCGGGTGCAGGAGGATTACGGCCTGCGGAAATTCCTTCGGGTGACGGCAGCCCAGCCGGACGCCCGCTGCGGCTATTGCTACACCCACCGGCTGGAGGAGACCGCCCGCTACGCCGCGGAGCACGGTTTTTCCGCCTTTACCACCACGCTGCTGGCCAGTGTCTATCAGGACCACGATGCCATCGCCCGGGCCGCAGAGGCTGCTTCAGCCCGTCACAACGTCACGTTCCTCTACCGGGACTTCCGCCCCAACTTTCGGGCCGGGAATCAGCGAGCCCGGGAACTGGGCTTTTATATGCAGAAGTACTGCGGCTGCATCTACTCCGAGGCGGACCGCTATGAAAAGCAGATCCGCCGGGACGCGGAGCGTTTTCAGGAAGGCTGAGGGTCCCGCAGCGCAAAACCACACAAGGGCAGCCGCGTTCAGCGGCTGCCCTTGCTTTGTTTTGGGGCATAGCCCCCAGCAGGCTTAATTTTTCAGGCTGTGGAGGGGTGCCGGGATCCGGCCGCCTCGGTTGACGAAGGCCTCGCTCCCCTCGCTATGGACGGGCATCACCGGGGCGCTGCCCAGCAGGCCGCCCATCTCCACGCTGTCGCCCACGGTCTTGCCCGGAGCGGGGATCACACGCACGGCGGTGGTCTTGTTGTTCACCATGCCGATGGCCGCCTCGTCGGCGATAATGGCCGAAATGGTGGCAGCGCTGGTGTCCCCGGGAACAGCGATCATGTCCAAGCCCACGGAACACACGCAGGTCATGGCCTCCAGCTTATCCAGGCAGAGGGTGCCCGCCCGGGCAGCAGCGATCATACCTTCGTCCTCGCTGACGGGAATAAAGGCGCCAGAAAGCCCGCCCACAGAGGAAGAAGCCATCACGCCGCCCTTTTTCACCGCGTCGTTCAAAAGGGCCAGGGCGGCGGTGGTGCCGTGGGTGCCGCAGACCTCCAGGCCCAGCTCCTCCAGGATCCGGGCCACGCTGTCCCCCACCGCCGGAGTGGGTGCCAGGGACAGGTCCACGATACCGAAGGGCGTGTCCAGCCGGCGGGAGGCCTCCTGGGCCACCAGCTGGCCCATGCGGGTGATGCGGAAGGCAGTCTTCTTGATAGTCTCGGCCACCACGTCGAAGGGCTGGCCCTTGACGCTCTGGAGCGCGTGGTACACCACGCCGGGGCCGGAGACGCCCACATTGATGACCCGCTCAGCCTCGCCCACGCCGTGGAAAGCGCCGGCCATGAAAGGATTGTCCTCCACGGCGTTGCAGAACACCACCAGCTTGGCGCAGCCTAGGCCGTCCTGATCGGCGGTGCGCTGGGCGGTGGCCTTGATGATCCGGCCCATCAGGGCCACCGCGTCCATGTTGATACCCGCCCGGGTGGAGCCCACGTTGATGGAAGAGCAGACGTATTCCGTCTGGGCCAGGGCCTCGGGAATGGAGCGGATAAGCTTTTCATCCGCCTCGGTCATTCCCTTCTGCACCAGGGCGGAGTAGCCGCCGATAAAGTTCACGCCGCAGGT
>JAHHSB010000173.1 GCA_020025415.1 Oscillibacter sp.
AGATTATGGAAAAGATCAAAATGACCACGCCCCTGGTGGAGATGGACGGAGATGAGATGACCCGGATCCTGTGGCAGATGATCAAGGATCAGCTGATCGTGCCCTTCGTGGATCTCAAAACCGAGTATTATGACCTGGGCCTCCTCCACCGCAACGAGACCAAGGATCAGGTGACGGTGGACGCCGCCCTGGCTACCAAGAAGTACGGCGTGGCGGTGAAGTGCGCCACCATTACCCCCAACCAGCAGCGCATGGAGGAGTATCCGGAGCTGACGGAGATGTGGAAGTCTCCCAACGGCACCATCCGCGCCCTGCTGGACGGCACCGTGTTCCGGGCACCCATCGTCCTCAAGTGCATTCACCCGGTGGTGAAGACCTGGGAGGCCCCCATCACCATCGCCCGTCACGCCTACGGCGACGTGTACCGCAGCGTGGACCTCTACACCGACGAGCCGGGCACCGCCACCCTCACCTTCCGGGGTGAGAGCGGCAAGGAGCAGAGCGTCACCGTCCAGAAGGTGGATGGCCCCGCCATCTGGCAGGGTGCCCACAACAAGGAAGAGAGTATCCGCTCCTTCGCCCGCTCCTGCTTCCAGTACGCCATCGACACCAAGCAGGACCTGTGGTTCTCCACCAAGGACACCATCGCCAAGGTCTACGACGGCACCTTCAAGCGCATCTTCGAAGAGGAGTACGCCCACTATGAAGAGCAGTTCAAGGCCCTGGGCCTGGAGTACTTCTACACCCTGATCGACGACGCCGTGGCCCGGGTCATCCGCTCCAAGGGCGGCTTCATCTGGGCGCTGAAGAACTACGACGGCGACGTGATGAGCGACATGGTCTCCACCGCCTTCGGCTCCCTGGCCATGATGACCTCCGTGCTGGTGGCCCCCGACGGCACCATGGAGTTCGAGGCTGCCCACGGCACCGTCACCCGCCACTACTATCGCTACTTAAAGGGCGAGCAGACCTCCACCAACCCCATGGCCACCATCTTTGCCTGGTCCGGCGCCCTGCGCCGCCGGGGCACGCTGGACTCCCTGCCCGAGCTGGTGGCTTTCGCCGACGCGCTGGAAGCTGCCTCTTTGGAGACGCTGGAGAGCGGCGTAATGACCAAGGACCTCACCGGTCTGGTGGATCCCGACTTCCCCACCACCCCGGTCAATTCCCAGGAGTTCCTGGCCGCCATCGCCCAGCGGCTGAGTGCCAAGCTGGCCTGACCCCCTTCCCCGCCGCCCGCTGCTGGACGGAGCTTTCAGCTCCGTCCAGCTTTTTTGTCAAGGTCCAGATTCCTCCAGTTCCGGCAGGTTTTACAGCTTGCCCTCTATGATCCTTTTCTGTATCATTTCCCTAGCAATCCTTAAAAGGAAAGGAATCAACCATGATGAAACGCAAACTTTTTGCGGGGCTTTTGGTCTGCCTGCTCCTGGTGGGTGCCATGCCCATGTCCAGCCGTGCCTCCGTGCGAACCATTCCCATACAGGTGGACGGCGAGACCCTGAGCGGCACCTCGTATCTGGAAAAGGGCGTGGCCTATGTCCCCCTGCGCTACCTGCTGGACGCCTTCGGCGGCTGGACAGTCTACTGGGACTCCCAGGCCGGCGCGGCGGTGGGCGAGCAAGGCTCGCTGAAGCTGGTGGCCACCCCTGCCACCAACAAGATCCGCATCAGCGAGCAGCTGCTCTCCGGCCGGGTATTCGTGGAAAAGGGCCGTACATACGTCCCCGTGCGCATGGTCGCAGAGGCTCTGGGCGGCAAGGCCCAGTGGGATCCCTGGCTGGACGGCGCGGCCATCACTTCCCCCGGCGCGGCTTATGACGCCCGGAGCCTGTACTGGCTGTCCCGGATCATCAGCGCCGAAAGCAGCGGTGAGCCCCTGGAGGGTCAGATCGGCGTGGGCAACGTGGTACTCAATCGAGTGGAGAGCAAGCAATTCCCCGACTCCATTCCCGCCGTGATCTTTGACACCAAGTACGCCACCCAGTTTGAGCCCGTGGGAAACGGCACCATTTACCACAAGCCCACCGCCCTGTCCGTCCGGGCAGCCAAGCTAGTGCTTGACGGCGAGAACACCGTAGGCAAGGCCATATACTTCTACGCCCCCGCCCTGTCCGAGGGCGTATGGATCAACGCCAACCGGCCCTATCACATGACCATCGGCTGCCACCGCTTCTACCTGTAAGCCCGGCGGCCACAGCCGGCAAAGAGCCGTACCCCGACGGGGGCGGCTCTTTGTCCTTCCCCCGCGTTGACTTTTCTCCCCGCTGGGGCTACAATAGGGAC
>JAHHSB010000174.1 GCA_020025415.1 Oscillibacter sp.
TATCTACATTATTATATACCCGAAACCGAATCCGTCAACTCCAGAACGTGGACGGCGGGATCTTCCCGGAGCCAGCTGCCCTCCCGGCTGTGGCAGGTGAACAGCAGCACCTGCCGCTCCCGGGCCTCCTCCTTGAGGAAGTTCAGGGCAGCCCGGGCCCGGTCGTCATCAAAATTGGCCAGGGCGTCGTCCAGGATCAGGGGGATCTTCCGCTCCCGAGGCAGCACCAGCTCGCAGATCGCCAGCCGGGCCGCCAGGTACAGCTGATCCGCTGCCCCGGCGGAGAGATACTCCGCGTCCCGATACACCGGGTCGCCGGCGGGTTCGGCGGAAAAGTGGAAGCTGCGGTCCAGCGCCACCCCGGTATAGCGTCCGCCAGTCAGGCGGGAGAAGATCTCCGCTGTGCGGCGGCCCAGAGCGGGGGAGAAGCGGCTTTGCAGGGTGGTATTGGCCTGATCCAACGCTTCCAGGGCCAGGGCGATGGCCTCATACTCTCCCTCCAGGGCCTGGATCTGACGGCGCAGCTGGGCTTCCCGGGCGGAAAGGGTGGCCGGGTCCCCCTCTGCCGCGATCTGGCCTGAGAGACGGTCGGCGGTGCTCCGGGCGGCTGCCAGTGCCTCCTGGACAGCCTCCAGCCGGGCGGTCAGGGCTCCGGCATCCTGCTGGGGCGCCGCCGGTTCGGCGGTCTGCTCCGGCGCCTCCTGTTCTGCCGGCAGCTGCTGGCGCTGCACGTCCCAGCGCAGCTGGGCCTCCCGGGCCTGCAGCTCCGCCTCTGCCAGCTCACGGCGGCGGACGGCGCAGCCGCGCAGGAGGCGGTCTGCGGTGGAGATATCAAAGGCGGCGGGGGCAAAGCGCCGGACCTCCAACAAGATCCCCTGCTCGTTGGAGGAGAGGGATGCATAAAGGGCGTCGGCGGTGGCGGTCCTGGCGTTCAGTTCTGCCTGAGCGGCCTCCCGGGCCTCATACAATTTACAATAGGTATTGGCCATGTCGGTAATGGCGGCGGAATCGGCGGTGCCGTAGCGCTTCAAAAGGGCAGCTTCCCGGGCTTTGCGCCGGGCAGTGCAGGAGAGGGCGTATGCCCCGCCTGCTGCCGCGATCAGGATGGCGCCCGCCAGCCCCAGAGCGGGCAGAGGGCCCAGGGCCCACAGCCACCAGGCCGCGGCGGCGGCCGCAGCGGCGCCGCAGACTGCCAGGGCCGCAGCGGCGGCGTAAGAGGGCTGCCCCGGGGGAAGGGCGGTCAGCTCCCGGCGGACCTGCTCGGCCGTCTGCCCGGCAAAGGGGCCGGCCCCCACGGCTGCCTCGGCCTGGAGCAGGGCTTTCATGGCCTGGTCCCGTTCTGCTCGGGCCTTGTCCACGCTTTTGCGCACCGTCTCCAAATTGACAATAGCCCCACGGAGGCGGCCGATGGTATCGTTTTCTGGGATCTGCTCCTGGCAGATCTGCTCCCGCAGGGCGTCGGCCCGCTGCCGGGCCTGCAGGGCTTCCTGTCGGAGCTGCTCGGCCGCCAGGAACTGCCGGGCGCTCTCCTGCCGGGCACAGGCCTGGAGCTGGGCGCTGAGCTGTTCTTTTTCCTGCTCCAGGCGGTGAATCTCTCCCTGGGTTTGGGTCAGCTGCCCGGACAGCTCCTCCAGCCCGGCCTGCTGTTCCAAAAGCTCCTGAAGCTCTGCCTCCAGGGCGGGGAGCTGACCGGTTTTGTTGTGCCGGCGGCGGTTAAGCTGTTTTCTCAGAGCCTGGGAGGCTTCCGAGTAGGAGGTGTCTTCATCCCCCGTGGTGATGAGGGAGGCGATACGCCGCTCCAGCCCGGCGTCCTGGCTGATAGACAGCCCGGCCTGGCGGATAAAGGCGCTGCGCTCAAAGACCTCCCGGCTAACACCCAGCAGCTGCTCACCGCAGCCTGTCCCCGTCAGTTCCGGCACCGTCTCGCCGGTCCCGGCGTAGACTGCCCGGAAGGCGCCCAGGGGCGTGCCCTGGCGGCGGGTATCCCGGATCAATGTCAGCTCCCGGTCATCCCAGCGGCAGTCCAGCCGGCCCTGCATGGCCGAGCCGCTCCAGGGAGCAAAGCGATTTTTCTCGGCCACAAAGCCGGCCCGATCCCGCTCCCGGCTGTTGATGCCGTAGAACATGGCGGTGAGAAAAGAACACCAGGTGGATTTGCCCGCCTCGTTGGGGGCGTAAATAATATTGAGCCCCTCGTGCACTTCCAGGACCTGGCGGTCCAGGCGGCCAAAGGTGGCCATCATACGTCGAATCAGCAGGGGAGATCCCTCCTTATATAAAAT
>JAHHSB010000175.1 GCA_020025415.1 Oscillibacter sp.
CTTTTGATCTATTTCCAGTTTGCCACCATGATCCTTGGGATCTGAGCGGTTATTTTCAGCGGGAAGCCCGGGGCTTCCCGCTTTTTTTGCAGGTTTGGGGACAAACACGCCCTTCACGTGTAAGATTTTCTCCCCAACGGGGTGTATCAGAGTGAAAGGAATCCAACGGAAAGGGTGTGTGGGTTGAAAGATCACGAGATCGTGGAACTATACTGGCGCCGGGATGAGCAGGCCATCCCCGCCACCGCCAAAAAATATGGCCGCTACTGCGCCGCCATCGCCCGCAACATTCTGGACAGCCCGGAGGACGCAGAGGAATGCCTCAACGATACCTATCTGCGAGCGTGGAACTCCATGCCGCCTCACCGTCCGGCGATCCTCTCCGCCTTTTTGGGTAAGATCACCCGGAACCTGTGCCTCAACCGCTGCCGGCACGCTGCCGCTGCCAAGCGGGGCGGCGGCGCGGCTGCTCTGGCCCTGGAGGAGCTGGCGGAGTGCGTCTCCGGCCAGGACAGCACGGAGAGCGAGCAGGAGCGGCGGGAGCTGGTGGAGGCGATTAACGCCTTTTTGGGCTCGCTTCCGGCGCAAAAGCGGAAGATCTTCCTGTGCCGGTACTGGTACTTCCACACCACCGCGCAGATCGCCGGGCTGTACGGCCGGACAGAGGGCAGCGTGGCGGTGCTTCTCAGCCGTCTGCGCAAACAGCTCAAGCAGTATCTGGAAGAAAGGGGGTTTATCCTATGACCAAGGAAGTATTTGCACAGATCCTGGGGGAGGTGGACGTCCGATATGTGGAGCGGGCCGGGCGCCGGAGACCCAGCGTTTTCCGCCAGCCCCGCCGGTGGGCGGCTGCGGCCTGTCTGGTGCTGGCAGCCCTGGTAGGACTGCGGTATCTCAATCAGTCCCTGGACCGGAATCTGCCTCTGGTGATCACCGCCCCGGACGGAGAAAACCAGATCGTGGTCAACCAAGCGGACAGTCTGGGCTCCGCCGATCTGGACGTGCAGTATGCATTTTACAGCAAGCTGCCCCACGACGTGCGGGTGCAGGCGGAGGCGTCCTTTGCCAACGCGGTGGGGATCTCCTATGAAGCGCTGACCGCCAGGATCCCGGAGGGCTGGAAACAGACCAGTTTCTACGCCCTGCTGGCCCCGGAACCCGAGGAAGCCGGCAGCGAAGACCGGGTCTATGCGCTTCATGACTATGTGCTGGAATATGAGACCGCCGCCGGCGGCAGCGCCACCATCGCCCTGAGCGCTCTGGAAGCGCCGCTGCGGGACTGGTTCATTTTGTGCGAGGACCCGGAGACCTCCGAGATCAACGGCGTTGCCCTGACGATCTATGGCTATGAGGATCTGTATCTGACGCAGTTTTCCTATGAAAATGTGTACTGGGACATTAAGACCCAGGGCATTTCCCTGGAGGAGCTGGAGGCGCTATTCTCCGGCCTTCTTGATGCAGATTCCGGTGAAAATTGAGCGAATATCCCCGGTCCCTGGTTTCCAACAGGGCCCGGGGATATCTCTTTTCCAAATTTTTGATTTTCAGGAAGGCTGCGCCAAAAGGTCTTTTTCAGTCCCCGCATACTTTTGATTCGCCGGGGCAGAATAACCATCGGCGAAAGCCAATTACTCTTTGACTCAGGAGGACTTTAATTATGGCTAATTGCTCCAACACCCCCAACACCAGCGTCAAGTGCAGCGTTAATAATTGCGCTTATCACTGCCAGGATACCCAGTACTGCAGTCTCAACGAGATCCAGGTGGGCACCCACGAGGCCAACCCCACCAAGGTGGAGTGCACCGACTGCATGAGCTTCAAGGTAAAATAAAGCCCTGCCGGAGGGGGATGCCGCTTTTGTCATCCCCCTCCTACATATTCGGGAGGTGAGGCGCATGGGCAACTGGCGGGCCATTCTGGCCGGCGGAGGCGCGGGACTGGCCAACGGTCTGTTCGGCGGAGGAGGCGGCATGGTATTTCTGCCCATCATGGCGGGGGACTCCCGTCTCTCTCCCCGACAGTTATATGCCAGCTGCGTGGGTGTGATCTTCCCGGTCTGCGCGATCTCTGCGGGCGTCTATTTCCTGCGGGCGGAGCTGTCGCTGCTCACGGCCCTGCCCTATCTGGCGGGAGGATTGATCGGCGGCATCCTGGGCGGCCGGCTCTACGGTAAGGTGCCCACCCAGGCGCTGAAGTGGCTCTTTGCCGGCTTTCTTTTTTACGCGGGGGTGAAGTATCTACTGTGAATGGATGGCTGCTCCCCTTTTTATGCGGGCTGGGGG
>JAHHSB010000176.1 GCA_020025415.1 Oscillibacter sp.
TAGGGCACGGGCATCCGGTACTGCCGTTCGGCGGTGCAGAAGTGGGAAGAGGTCATGGCGGCGATTCGCTCGGCAAAGCCCCCGTCAATGAGCATGGCCGCCAGGGACAGAGATTCCCCCATGGTGGAGCAGGCGCCGTAAAGCCCGTAGAAGGGGACGGGGAAGCTGCGCAGGCTGTAAGAACTGCTGATACACTGGTTGAGCAGATCTCCCGCGAGAATATAGTCTAAGTCCTTGGATTCCAGATTCGCCTTTTGCAGCGCCCGGGCAAGGACCCGGCGCTGCATGGCGGACTCTCCTTTTTCCCAGGTGGGCTCCCCGAAATAGGGGTCCTGACACAGTTCGTCAAAGTACTGGGCCAGGGGCCCTTCGCTTTCCATTTCTCCGCCAATGCAGGCGAAAGACAGCACTGACGGCGGCGTCTGCAGGCAGACGGTTTGCTGGCTCATGCGCTTGTTCAAATGCATCACATCCCAATCTTTTTTCTCAGTGTTCCCGGGAAGAAAAAAATTATGAATTTGTGCCCGTGCAGGGCAAAAAAGCGGATTAGGCATTCCTAACATTTCCAAAAGGTCTGTACATTCCGGCTGGGTATGGTATAATATCCGCCAGACTCAACAGCATACTCCCCCGTTAGCCGGGCCGGAAACGTCCGGCGTATCAGGGGAAGGAAGAGAAACGAACAGGATGGTTCCTGAAGGAGCGATATCAGCATGGAACAGGAAATGAGGACCTTTGGCTATCTGTGCTCTAAGTGCGGCAAAAGCGTGATGGGCTCCCGCAGCGTTTTTGCGCTGGAGGCCTCCAACGCCGAGGTGGAGTGCGAGTGCGGTGCCACCGCGCTGCGGGTGGAATTTGACGGGGAGCTGTACCGGGTGTATGTGCCCTGCGGCATCTGCGGGGAGACCCATATGGCGGTCTGTACCCCGGAGCAGCTGCTCACCGGCCCGGGGATTGGCCTGGCCTGTGCCAAGACCAAGCAGTTTTGCTGCTATGTGGGGCAGGAGGGCACCGTGGAAAAGCATCTGCGGGAGCTAGAGGTCCTGGTGGAGAAGGAGAAGCACCAGACCGACGAGCCGGAGACCTTTGCTGACAACGTCATCATGTATGAGGTGCTTTCCGAACTCAAGGAGATTGCCGCCCGGGAACAGGGCATCTCCTGCGGCTGCGGCAGCACCCGCTACGGGATGGAGATCCGGCGCAGCGCCGTGGACCTGGTGTGCCGGGACTGCGGGGCCAAGTTGCGGATCCCTGCGGCCACGGACCGGGACTTGGATGATTTGTGCTGCCACATGAAATTGGTGATTCCCGGGAGACGACAGGAGCCGTAAACCGGAGAAAGGGGCTGACTTTTCTATGGTGCGTCTGTTGGCGCGTCTGTGGATCAAAGATCGGGAGAATACGGATTCTCCCGCAGTACGAAAGAAATACGGAATCCTTTGCGGCGGGGTGGGAATTTTTCTCAACCTGCTGCTTTTTGCGGGGAAGTTTTTCGCGGGGACCATCTCCAGTTCCATCGCCATCACGGCGGATGCATTCAACAACCTCTCCGACGCGGGCTCGTCCATCATTACCCTGGCGGGGTTTGAGCTGGGGGGGCAGAAGGCGGACAAGGAGCATCCCTTCGGCCACGGCCGGATCGAATACCTTTCGGGTCTTCTGGTCTCGCTGCTGATTTTGCTGATGGGCCTGGAGCTGGCAAAGACCTCGGTGGAAAAGATCCTGCGCCCGGAGGCGGTGACCTTTTCCCCGCTGACGCTGGTGATCCTGCTGGCTTCCATCGCCGTCAAACTTTATATGTGCAGCTATAATTTTGCCATCGGCAAAAAGATCGATTCCGCCGCCATACGGGCCGCCGGCCTGGACAGCCTGTCCGACAGCGCGGCCACGCTGGCGGTGCTGATCGCCACCCTGGTGGGCCACTATACCCATGTGCAGATCGACGGCTGGTGCGGTGTGCTGGTGGCGCTGTTCATCCTCTGGTCCGGCTACAGCGCGCTGAAAGATACCCTCAACCCTCTGCTGGGCCAGCCCCCCTCTGCCGAGTTTGTCCAGGAGATCCGGGAACTGGTGATGGCGCATCCCAAGATTCTGGGAGTCCACGACCTGATCGTGCACGATTACGGCCCTGGCCGGCGGATGCTCTCCATCCATGCGGAGGTCTCCTCAGTGGAAGATATGCTGGAGATCCACGATGTGATCGACAATGTGGAGCGGGAGCTCCATGA
>JAHHSB010000177.1 GCA_020025415.1 Oscillibacter sp.
GTCACGAACTTCACGTTTTGGCTGTCCAGCCCCAGGAACGCCTGCTGGCCGAACCAGAGCATATTCTGCAGCGTCAGGTCCGACTCCACGCTCTTGTCGAACACCTTGATAAACTCGTTGATCTTGGTGATATTCCCCAGGGACAGCAGCTGCTCTAGCATGGCCCGGAGGAAGGCCTGCTGGGTCTTGATCCGGCCCAGGTCCCCGTCGGGATAGCCCTTCATCACGCCGTTGACCACATTGTCGTGGCGGTAGCGGATCACGCCCATGGCCTGCTCGCCGTTGAGCTTCTGATAGCCCTTGCTGATATGGATGTGCAGATCCTGGGTGGGGTCGTCATAGTTCATGTCCCGGGGCACGTCAAAGTATACGCCGCCCATGGCCTTCACGATCTCGCCCACGGCATCCCACTCCACAATAACCTGATAGTCCGGCTCAAAGCCCACCAGCTGGGAGACCTCCCTATAGAGGTGCTGGATGCCCTTATCGCCGCCGCCATAGTAATTATAGACGGAATTGATCCGTTTGATGTCCCAGGAGACGTTGACCATGGTATCCCGGGGAATGGACATGACCGTGGCCTTCTGGTTAGTGACGTCGTAGCTGGCCAGAAGCATGGAATCGGTATTGCCACCGCCGCCGGTGTCCCGGCCCAGGATCAGAACCGTGTACCACTGATCGCTTTTCCGCTTGCCGCCGGCCACGGGCTGCACGCCGTTGCCGTAGTCGATGCTCTCCTTTTCCGGATCGTCCTTGACGGGCAGGTCCGGCTCCACAAACAGCGCCTTATAAGCCAGGGTCAGGCCCACGGCCACTGCCAGCACCACGCAGATGGACATCAGCACCTTCTGCTGCCGCGTCAGCCGGCTTCTTCTTTTTTTCTTCCCACTCCGCCGCGGCTGCGGGGTCATTTCGTCTCGTCTGTTTCTCATGGGTTCTTTTTCAAATCCTCTCTTGCTTCCAGGGTGTTGCGGTGAACGATCTTGCCCTCCCCGCTCATCTCTTCAATGGTCATGCTCAGGCCCAGATAGAGTCCCTTATCCAGATCCTCATAACAGGCCCGGCGCAACTCTTCCAGCCCCGGGAAATCCCGGGAGGGTTCGATATAATCCGCCAGGTAGATGATCTTTTCCAGCAGCGTCATACCGGCGTGGCCGGTGGTGTGCCAATAGATGGCGCTGTACACCTCCGGACTGACGCCGAACAGGTCCCGGGCTACCGCCGCGCCGGTCTTGGCGTGGAGCAGCTTCAGGGCCTTTTCTTCCAGCTCGTCCAGCTCGATGCCGTAATGCCGGCACAGCGCCTGCTGATCGTCCATCTCCAGCCGCTTGGTACAGTCGTGGAGCAGCGCGGCCGTCCGGGCCGCCTCCACGTCCGCGCCGTAGCGCAGCGCCAAGCGAATAGCCTCCTGCTCGGTGCCAAGCACATGAGGAATGCGCTTGTGCTTCAAAAACGACAGTGCCACCGCCCGCAGCTCCCGCAGCGGCAGCTGCTTGAGATCGGCGTGGGTGCCGTAGAGCCCCTCACGCAGGATATAGCCGTACACCGCCGGGGGCAGCAGCTCCCCGCCCTGGCCCGCGGCCAGCGCGGCCCGCAGCTGCGTGGAGGACACATCCACCACGCCGGGCACCGTGATGGTGAAAATCCGGGCGTCCGGGAAGGTCCGGTAGAGATACGCCCGCTGAACGGAGAACAGCTCCTCCGTGTCCGCCTCGGTGCGGCCGAAGGCGGCGATCCCCGCCAAAGAGAGGATCCGCGCCGGGTCGTGCCAGGTATGGAGGGTCAGGAACATATCCGCTCCCATCAGCAGCCACAGCTCCGCGTCGGGATACGCCTGGTGGATCTTCTCCAGGGTATCGGCGGTGTAGCTCTTCCCCTCCCGCTTGAGCTCGATGTCCCAGGCGGTGGCCAACTCCCCAAGGCCGGTCTGCTCCGCCGCCAGGCGGGTCATCTCCAGCCGCTGCTCCGCCGTGGGTGAGCCGGGCGGCAGCACCTTATGGGGCGGGGTCCGAGTGGGCACCAGCGCCAGCCGGTCCAGCTTCAAAAGCTCGCACACCGTGCGGGCGGCCGCCACATGTCCCAGGTGAGGCGGGTTGAAGGTCCCTCCGTAAATTCCGATTCGCATACGATCCCCCCTGTGGGCCGCGCGGAGCGCGGCCTGGATTTGTCCGTCCCCCAGGAAAGAACCCGGTGGGACGAAAGCGCTCCCCCCCTGGGGAG
>JAHHSB010000178.1 GCA_020025415.1 Oscillibacter sp.
CCGCAGCTGGGCATGGACCTGGGGCCGGACGCCTCCGTTTACTTACCGGAAAGAGGGCCGCTTCGCCGGCATGCCCATTCAGGTAAGCTACGAGGCGCGGCGGGGGATTTTGTCCTCTGTGGAGCTGTGCTGCCCGGCGTTCGATGAAGCCAAGGCGGCGGCGCTGCTGACCGGTGCCCGGTTGGACCCCGATGGGCTGGCGGCGCTGTGCCGCAGCCTGGTGGGATCGGAGCGGGCGGAGGACCTGCTGGCATATCTGCTGTAAGAAATGGACCGGGGCGGGGATCCCATCCGGAAAAGACAACGCGCGCTGTGCGCGGGAAGGAGAATGGATATGGAAAAGGAACTGCTCATGCCCCGGCTGCGGCCGGAGATGACCACCGGTGTGCTGTGTGCCTGGCTGCGGGAAGAGGGGGAGACAGTGAAGGCTGGCGAGCCCCTCTATGAGATCGAGACGGACAAGGTGGTCAATCAGGTGGAGGCGGCGGAGGACGGCGTCCTTCTCCGCCAGCTGCGTGAGGAGGGGGACGAGGTGCCTGTGCTGACCCCCGTGGCCATTTTGGAAACGAAGTGAGGGCTGCCATGGAACGAAAACCCGACTGGCTGAAAGTCCGCTACAACCAGCAGGCGGTGGAAGAGGTGGCCCAGCTGCTGGGAGAGCTGAAGCTCAACACTGTCTGTAAGGAGGCCAACTGCCCCAATTTGGGGGAGTGCTACCGCCGCCATACCGCCACGTTCATGCTTCTGGGCAGCCACTGCACCCGCAACTGCCGCTTCTGCAACGTGACCCACGCCGCCCCCGAGCCGGTGGATCCGGAGGAGCCGGAGAACGTGGCCCGGGCCGCCAAGCGCCTGGGCCTGCGGCACGTGGTGCTTACCTGCGTCACCCGGGATGACCTGCCCGACGGCGGCGCGGCGCATTTTGCCCGCACCGTGGCGGCGCTGCGCCGGGAGTGCCCCGGCACCACCGTGGAGACTCTGATTTCTGACTTGCAGGGGGACCGGGCCGCCTTGGACACGGTGCTTGCCGCCGCGCCGGAGGTGCTCAACCATAATGTGGAGACGGTGCCGGCGCTCTACGCTGCCGTGCGGCCCCAGGCGGATTACCGCCGCTCTTTGGAGCTGCTGCGCTACGCCAAGGAAACAGCGCCTCAGATCCTCACCAAAACCGGTTTCATGGTGGGCCTGGGGGAGACGGAGGAGCAGATCGACGCCCTGATGGACGATATCCTGGCGGTGGGCTGCGACATCCTCACCATCGGGCAGTATCTCCAGCCCACCACCGTCCACTATCCCATGGCCCGCTATGTCACGCCAGGGGAGTTCTCCGCCTATAAGGAGCGGGCGCTGCAAAAGGGCTTCCGCTTCGTGGCCAGCGCGCCGCTGGCCCGTAGCTCCTACCGGGCCTGGGAGGTCTTGCAGGAGGGCTGCGGCGATGATCTATATTGAGACCGGCTCCGACGACGTCTATTATAACTTTGGCCTGGAGTATTACCTGGCCTCAGAAAAGCGCCTGCCGGAGACGGTATTCCTCTTCTGGCGCACCACGCCCACGCTGATGGTGGGCAAGTATCAGAACGTGCTGGAAGAGATCAACAAGCCCTACGCCGACGCCCACGGCATCCATGTGGTGCGGCGGATGAGCGGTGGGGGCACCATCTATACCGATCCCGGCGGCTGGCAGTTCAGCTTCATCTGCCCCGCCCGGGGAGAGGAGATCCAGTTCCGGGCGTATATTGACCCGGTGCTGGCTGCCCTGGCAGAGCTGGGGGTGAACGCCAGCTTCAACGGGCGCAACGACCTGGCCATCGAGGGGCGGAAATTCTCCGGCAACGCCCAGTACCGCCTTGGGGACTGGGTGGTGCACCACGGGTCGCTGCTTTTTAATACGGATATCGAGCAGATGGTGTCCGCTACTACCGTCTCGGATGAAAAGATCCTCTCCAAGAGCATCAAATCCGTCCGGGACCGGGTGACCAACATTGCCTGTCACCTGCCACGGCCCGTGAGTCCTGAGGCGTTTAAGGAGGCCATGGTGCGCCAGATTCTGGGCCCTGAGGGCCGGCGGCTTGCGCTGACAGAAGAGGACATTGCCAGGGCCAAAGCCCTGGCTGCGGACAGCAAGATAATTATTTTTGATGAGCCTACCCG
>JAHHSB010000179.1 GCA_020025415.1 Oscillibacter sp.
ACTCAGTGCCCAGGCCCTGACCCCCTTCTACCTCCGACCGCCCCAGGCCCAGACCCTGCGGGAGCGGCAGGGGCAAGCCTGACCCCCCTTCTGCCTCCGACCGCAATCCGGCGGATCCAAACTCACAAAAGAAAAGGAGTCTTCCACAATGAACGGGAAAGTACACGTCATGGATCACCCCCTGGTGACCCACAAGCTCACCATCCTCCGGGACAAGAACACCAGCGTCAAGGACTTTCGGGAGATTGTCTCGGAGATTGGCATGCTCATCACCTATGAGGCCACCCGCGACCTGCCCCTGACCACCAAGGAGGTGGAGACCCCCATCTGCAAGACCACAGCCCCCACCCTCAAGGGCAAGAAGTTCGCGGTGGTGCCCATCCTTCGGGCCGGCCTGGGCCTGGTGGACGGCGTGCTGCGGATGGTGCCCGGCGCCCGGGTGGGCCACATCGGCATGTACCGGGACGAGGAGACCCTGGAGCCCCACGTCTACTTCTGCAAGATGCCCAAGGACATCGCCGAGCGGGACATCATGATCGTGGATCCCATGCTGGCCACCGGCGGCAGCGCCGAGGCCGCCATCACCGAGATGAAAAAGCGGGGCTGCGCCAACATCAAGCTCATGGTACTGCTGGCCGCACCGGAGGGCATCGCCCATATCCAGAAAACCCATCCGGACGTGGACATCTACTGTGGCGCAGTGGACGACCATCTCAATGAGCAGGGCTATATCGTCCCCGGCCTGGGCGACGCGGGCGACCGCATTTTCGGAACGAAATAAACAATCCGGCAAAAAAGCCGCCCAGCGGAGCTGTTCCGTCGGGCGGTCTTTTTGGATTTCAGTCCCTCGGGCAGGGGCCTCGGGTCTTGCCGTAAATCAGGCGGGTGACCTCCTCCTAGGGTTGGGCCAGCAGGTTCCGGGCCTCCTGGTTCTGCCCCTCGTCCAGCAGCGTGATACTGCGGCTGATGGCCAGGGTCATCAGGCAGTGCATCTGCTGATAAAACACTTTTGGATCCAGGCGATATTCCATCTCCGGTTCTCCTTCGTTCCGCAAAAATCTATTTTTATTTTTGCGTCCTCAATGCGTCATTTTTCGGCATCATTCTTACGTGACGCCATATTGATGTCAATACGACGCAACGAGGTGGATCATGAAAGATTCCATGTCCCGGTTTACCCTGCGGGTCCCCCGGGAGCTTTTGGACAAGCTGAGCTATATCGCCGAATACGAGGGGCGCACCAAAAACCGGAAGCTGGAGCAGATGATCCGCCGCCGGGTGGCCGCCTTTGAGCGGGAGCACGGAACGATCCAGTCTGACGACGCAGAAAACTAAAGCGCACAAAAGCCCCCGGAATCGGTGATTCCGGGGGCTTTTCCTGCGCCCTTACAGCACGTAGAAATACACAGCCAGATAATGAAACAGCGAACCGGCCAAAATCAGCAGGTGGAACAGCTCGTGGAAGGTCCACTCGGCGCTGATGTTGGGCTTTTTCAGTGCGTAGAACACCGCCCCCACCGAGTAGCAGATGCCCCCCAGCAGCACCAGGGTCAGGCAGGGCTGGCCCACCTGCACAAAGTCCGGCAGCACGAAGATCACCGCCCAGCCCATCAGCACGTACACCCCCGTGGACAGCAGCCGGGGCGCGTTGATCCACAGCAGCTTCATGGCCACGCCCACCGCTGCCACGATCCACAGCAGCACGCAGAACCGGGTTCCTCGGGGCTGGGGCAGCAGCACCAGGCAGAATGGGGTATAGCTCCCGGCGATGAGGACATAGATCATGCTGTGGTCCATCTTCCGCAGCCAGCGCTTTACCCCGCCGGTCTCCGCCGTGCCGGGATAGAAGTGATAGATGGCGCTGGCCCCGTACAGTGCCAGCAGCGACAGGGCAAAAAACATGGCCGCCGCCAGCGCCGCCGACGAAGCCCCTTCCTGCAGCGCCCGCAGGCAGAACAGCCCGCCTCCCGCCAGGGACGCCGCCGCGCCGATGGTGTGGGTCCCGCAGCTCACCGGGTCCTGGGCGCAGGCAAAAAACCGATTCATAGCCAAGCTCCTTTCCAGAAAGCGGAGCAGATTCCGTTTCCTTGCATTGCAT